>JAHDDD010000226.1 GCA_020629535.1 Saprospiraceae bacterium | reverse complement strand
GACCGTTCGCTTTGCTCACTGTGAGAGGCGGGATCGTTGGCTTTGCTCACTGAGAGAGGCGGGATCGTTGGCTTTGCTCACTGAGAGAGGCGGGATCGTTTGCTTTGCTCGCTGAGAGATTTGACTTATGATTTTGATTAAACGTTAGCAAAAATGAGTACAGTCAATCAATAAAAAAATTACTCATTATTAATTACAAATTATTCATTGGTTATTCAAAAGTCTGTTACGAACGTAACGAATGACCATCACATAAACTGATCCAAAAATTCCTTTTTTCTACTTTGTGAAACGTCAAGTTCGGTCCCGTTTTCCATGGTGACAAATCCACCTTTGCCTTTTTGGTAGGCTTTGACTTTATCAACATTTATTACAGTTGATCGATGAATTCTGATAAAGCCAATTTGCTTGAGATTTTGTTCGTAAAATTTAAGTTTTCGACAAGCCATAAATTTCTCTCCATTGTCTAAATGCAGGACCGAAAAATTGTCATTTGCTTTTATGAAAACAATTTGATTGGTCTTTATCACTTCGAATCCATCCATGGTCGGGATGATCACTTTGTTCAATTGTTTTTCACGGAGGTTATCTAGTAAGATTTGGGTGAGATCTTCTTGAACATTTTTATCTAATTGTTTGCAGGTAGATTCTACCGCTTCCACCAATTCATCAATGTCAACTGGTTTCAAAAGGTATTTTGCAGAAGACAAATTAAATGCCTTAATCGCATATTGAGAATAGGCGGTTATAAAGATAATGCTAAATGGAATGTTATCATATACATCCAATAGGTCAAATGCTGAGCCATGTGGCATTTCAATATCGAGAAAAACGATATCAGGTGATTTTTCTTTGATGAGTTTCTGTCCCTCAATGATGTCTGAAGCTTCTCCAACAATTTCCAACTGAGGACAATATTTTGACACAAAGGAAAAGATAATTTTCCTACTTGAACTCTCATCATCGAGTATCACGCAGCTGTATTTTTTATCTCCAGTCAATTGCTTTTGCTCAATATTATTTTTACGAGTGTTCCCGGATTTTCGTTGTCATCAGATGCATCATCGATCACGAGATTGAATTTACCACCATACAATTTCTCAACAATTTCCATTCGCGACTTAGTGTTTTTCATTCCAGTAGAAGTATGTTGCTTTTGGAACTTCGTTTTTTGATCAATGGAATTTTTTCTACCTATTCCATTGTCTTTGATTTCGATCAAGATATTTTCTTGCTCGTCTTTAATCGAAACACTGAGTTTGCCTTTAGTATCTCTGTACCGCAGACCATGCCAAATGGCATTTTCAATGTAAGGTTGCAACAACAAAGGAGGGATCTGAACATCACTTTGTTTCAAACTCGAATCAACCAACCATTCATGTTCAAACTTATCTTGAAATCGATCTTGTTCTAATTTTAGATAAAGTTCTGTAAGGTTAATTTCGTCTGCCAAATCAATGGTTTCCTTCTGATTAACCTCCAGTACCGATCTCATCAACTTGCTAAAGTCACTCAAATATTTATTCGCCTTTCTTTCATCTTGGGTTGCAATAAATTCATTGACTGAATTCAATGCATTAAAAATAAAATGTGGATTCATCTGTGACCGGAGTGACTGCAACTGCAATTTCTTATTTAAAATATTCTTTGCTCTCAAGTTTCTCCAAATGATAAATCCTGCGATCAACGACCCGAGTAAAAGCAAAGCCAGTAAATAAATTATATACCGTTGGACTTGTGATGTTTGTTGCTCTGCAATATCTCTTTCTCTCCTACTTGAGAATGTCTTTTCTGTAATTTCGACATTTTTCTGACTTTCCAGAATGGCCAATCGCTGATTGATTTCAGCCTCTTTTTCAATCAAAAGTGCTGACTGATTTTCTTCATATTTTTTATAATCATTCAAAGCAGATTCGTAATCGCCCTTTCGGGCAAATGTCTCTGAAGACTGTTTGTACAAATCAGCTTTAATACTTAGATCATCGACTTTGTCAATTTCATTTTTTATATCAATGATCTCTTTCTCTGCTTTGACAATTTGCCCATCTTCTACAAGCACTTTAATGAGATCTAATTGTTCGATTGCTTTGGCTTCAGGCTCATCTTCTACAATTTCTGCATTGTTGTAGAGATACTCTTCTTTATCAAAATCATCATCTGTTTTATCGAGCACTTTTTCTTTGGATGATCGTATTACGCCATAATCGTCCATATTCCCTCTTTTATAATTGGAATATGCATTCTGAAGATTTTGATTTGCATATTCAAGATCATTATTGGCTGCTGCGGCTTTCGCCAAAAGAGCTTGAATTCTAGAAAGTCGCGTTGAGTCGGTTTGAGCGTATGTGTTTTCTAATTCCTGCAGTTGAGCAATGGCTTTATCGTATTGCCCATCATTATACAATGCCTGACTAAATCCTTCTTTACAATGTAAAATTTGCTGATCGTCTTCAGATTCTTCAATACAAAGTTGAAATACTCTTAATGCTTTTTCATCTTTCAATGCCAAATATGCATTGCCCAAATTTTCAGATACGGTCAAACCGTCAGACAAATCAATCATTTTTTCCAAGCCATACGCTTGTGTATATCTTTGCACTGCAAGCTCGTACAATTGATTGTTATAATTGATTTGCCCCAAGGTAACATTTGCTTGATACAATGTTGGAAGGTCGCCCTTTTTGTTTGCTCTCTCAATCACAGCTGACAATTCTTCAATCTCCTTGACTTGATCAGCTCTTTTTGTTTCCTTTGAAATTTTAGATGACACCTTCGACTTTTGTCCAAGCTTGGTTTGTCCATTGACCGAAGGGATCAAAAGAACAATAAAAAATAATATTTGCAACAGTCTGATCACAATGTTAAAGATAAACGCTTTTATTATTTGCTGTATTTTGATTTTTCAAAAGCTCTTTCATTAACTATATTTAATTTTTAATTCGCAGTTTATCCATACCTTCATTCGGTTGAATACAAATTGAAAAATGAAAAAACTATCAATCTATCTCGCAACCATAGTGTTGAATATTGCATCATGCAATAGAAAATCCAACTTATTGCACCTCTTGTTTCCAATAAGCAAACGATGAAAGATTCCTTGACGATGGATTCGCAAAAGATTCAAGTTGATGTGAATTCAACTGTTTTGTTGTGGCAAATGTTAATGAAAAAGGTACGCCTTATTCCCATGGATTTGGATTTGGATTTGCAAATACATGTACCCAAACTAAATGATTAATAGACTCAGATTAGTGCCTTATTATTAATGGGCCTTATTTAAAAAAAAAGAAATTGCATAATGAAAAAATTATTCTTCTTATTCTCAACATTGGTATTGATTGCTGCCATTCCGTCAACGGAGAAACAAATAAATGGATTGAAATCCTTCGCGAAAGCCTTTGGATATGTCAAATATTTCCATCCAAGCAGTGAAGCTGTAAATCTTGATTGGAATGCATTCGCTGAATATGGAGCATCAGAAATTTTAAAGTGCGACAACAATGAGGAGGTCATCAAAACACTCAATGAACTATTCAAACCCATAGGTTCAAGCATATCATTTTCAAGCTCAAAAAAAAAATATGACTTGAACCAAATAATACCCAAGGATAGAAGCGCATACGAAGAGAGTTACTGGCAACATCTTGGCGTAAGCACAGGCATGAATTCTCCATCTGCTCAAAATGGTGTTTACAAAAGTGTGCTTGTAAACCAATATATTGAAAAAGACGAATCTGATGATTTCGGCAACCTAGCATTGAGCATTGATGCTGAAAAATATCACGGTAAAGAAATAAAATATAAGGCCTGGGTCAAACTCAAAGAAGGCTCAACAGGCCAGGCACAGCTTTGGATGAGAGTAGACAATGAGGATGGCAGCCGAGGATTCTTTGAAAATATGGATAGCAATCCAATTAAAAATCCAGAATGGGGAGAATTCGAGATCATTGGAAATGTAAACGAAGATGCTTCAAAATTCTTGATTGGATGTTTTCTTTCAGGAGAAGGAACACTTTTTCTAGATAAAGTAGAATTATCATACAAAGACAATGGGGAATGGATTCCAATTCCACTAAAAAACAGTGGTTTCGAAGAGGCCAACATTGGAGAAATCAGTGAAAACTCAGATTGGTTTGGTAATAGTAAAGGATACAATTATTCACTTTCTGAATCTGAATCTGTTGAAGGAAAGCAAGGAGCTGTTATCAGTTTTGAAGGAGATTCTTACCTAGAAAAAGGAGAAGCCATTTTTGACTCTCGACCTGCATTTGGGGATATCATTGAGAAAAAGATAGGCAAAGAAATTTATTGTCAAATTCCTCTTTGTTTATACTCAAAAAAGACCGGAACATTTCCTCCTAGCGAAAATATTACTGAGCTTACAAATAAATTAGAAGAATGCAAAGGTGACGCATCCGATCTTTCCGTTAGACTTGGAAATACGATCACTACATATAATGTGTTTCAACATTTTTACCCATATTTCGATGTTGTGGATGTGAACTGGGAAGCTGAATTTGAAAAAGCATTGACCAGAAGTTTTACTGATCAAAATATGCAAGATCACGTCATCACACTGCAGAAACTTACAGCCACTTTAAAAGATGGTCATATCAGATGTTCTGCTGGATACAAAGAGCAAATGTCATTGCCGATTAGTTGGGAATGGATCGAAAATAAACTCATCATAACCCATGTGCTAGATGAAAATTTGGACCTCAGTGTAGGTGATCAAATTACTGAAATCAATGGTCAATCATCTGAGGATTATTTCGCAGAAATCCATTCCACCATTTCTGCCGGGACCGATGGTTGGCTCAAACATAAGGCTCGCTATCAAAGCTTGCAAGATGAAGAAGGTACTGAAATTACATTGAAAATAAATGGTAAAGAACTAACCTTAAAGTTCGACAGAGAATATGATTACACAGCCACCAAAATCAAAATTCAAAATTCAAAATATAAACTACTTGACAACAATATTTATTATCTAAACATCGGCTCCATCCCAATGGACACCATCACTAGTTTGTTGCCAAAACTACAAGAAGCGGAAGGCATTATTTGTGACTTAAGAGGCTATCCAAAAGGGAACCATGATTTAATTTCACACCTTTTACCAGCCCAAGATACGACCACAGGATGGATGAAAAATCCAATGATTACTAGACCTGATTTTGAAAATGTTGATTTCGAAGATTATGGTTGGGAAATGCCGACTAAAGAGCCTCATCTTGGTGACAAAAACGTTGTGTTCATCACTGATGGTCGAGCCATTAGCTACGCAGAAAGTTATATGGGTTTTATTGAAGGCTACGATCTTGCCACCATAGTCGGACAACCTACTGCCGGCACCAACGGCAATGTAAATTCTTTTGAACTGCCAGGAGGAATCAGAATTACCTGGACCGGAATGAAAGTTGTCAAACATGATGGCAGCCAGCAACATGCCATTGGTATTTTACCAGACATCTATGTCGACAAGACCATTGAAGGAGTCAAAGCAGGTAAAGATGAATTTTTGGACAAAGCCATTGAAGTCATCATGGAAAAGTGATTCTCTGATGTAATCTTCACAAGAAAGAACTAAAAAATTGAGTAACAATACCGTACAAATGGCACATACCCGGTACGGTCGCAAGAACATTCCCAAACTCAAAAGGACCATTCACGGAGTGATAGGTAGCATAGGCAAATGCTAGGTTATTTTATATCGGCAATTAGACGAGTTTTGAATTATTCATTAAGTAAAAACAGAATTCGTCGTCATGAAAAATCTATTATTTATTCTCTGCTTCTCGTTTTTTCAAGTGCAAAGCCAGGCTTGCCCTCCAGAAACATTTAATGACAATACCAATATTCAAATCGCCTTGCTACTTGACACGAGTGGCTCCATGTCTGGACTAATCGAACAAGCCAAAGCACAACTTTGGAATATAGCCAATGACATTACCAATTATGAAAAAAATGGCGAAGAAACATATTTCCAAATTGCCCTTTACGAATATGGCAAAGATGAAATCGCAGCATCTGAAGGATACATCAGACAGTTGGTTCCATTCACCACAGACATGGATCGTTTGTCAGAAGTTTTGTTTGCATTAAAAACAAATGGTGGTTCTGAATATTGCGGTTTGGTCATCCACAAAAGTCTTGAAGAATTGAAATGGGAAGATGAAACTTCCTTGAAGGTAATTTACATTGCCGGTAACGAATCTTTTGCGCAAGGACAATTTCCATATCAAAAAGCATGTAAAGAGGCGAAGCAAAAAAATGTTATCATCAACACCATTTACTGTGGACCGAAAGATGTTGGAATCAGTCTTGAGTGGAATACAGGTGCTGTTCTTGCCAAAGGAGATTTTCACAACATTGATCACAATGAAGTAACGGTACATGTCGATTCTCCATATGATGCAGACATCATCAGACTCAATAATCTTTTGAATTCAACTTACATTTATTTTGGACACAAAGGAAAATCTTATCGAGAAAATATGAGCAGACAGGACGTAAACGCAAAGTCATTTGGTATGGCCAATTACGCAAAGAGATCAATTTATAAATCGAAATCACAATATTCAAATTCGACATGGGATCTGATTGATGCTTATCAAGAAGATAATTCAATTGTGAAAGAAGCTTCTCATCTTCCGAAGGAATATAGTGACCTAAGTGGAGAAGAGTTGGAACAATTAATTATCGAAAAAATGGAGGAAAGAAAAAAGTTGCAGATTGAGATTGCATGTTTGGCAAAAGAAAGAGAAAATTTTATATCGGAACATCTTAAAAATAATAATCAAACTGGACTGGGAAATTCAATACTTGACTCGTTGGCAAAGAAAATGGAATCTGCGGGATTTAAAAGAAAATAATTATCAATATGGCCTGGAACCAATATTAAAATTAAAGATCCTTTTACCTCAAGGTACGCCATTGTCGTAAAAGGATTTTTCACTCAAGTTTCTGCACTTATTCATTTTCATTTTTTGTCTACCGCACAAAAAACCCACCACTGTAAAGCCTTGACCTATAATAATTTTTCCTTTGCACACAGGCAAAACTCGTCG
>JAHDDD010000225.1 GCA_020629535.1 Saprospiraceae bacterium | reverse complement strand
GTCGTTAGTTTTATCAATGAAGAAGATATTTCTTCCGAAAGAAGATTGTACAGGAATTATTTTCTGTCAAAAATGATGGTCAAATTTGATGACAAGACAGCAGATTTTTGTGCTGAAGAATCCAACGCTTTGCTTATTGACTCGCTTCGGCATCGATTATTTAAAGGAGTTGTGCATCCTGATTATGACAGTCTTTATGGCAGTTTAAATATTGAGCTATTCTCAACCTATCGTCCCAGGATTTTACGAAAAGATATGATTGAGCTTAGCCTTGATTCAATTTACGAAAAATACAATGCAGAAACGGCCATGCAAAGAAGCCAGATCAAGCAAGCAGTAAGGTCGACCATTGCCAAAGAAGAAACCAATAGATTTATTCTGAATAAAGTCTTTTGGGCATTTGTCCCATCCATGCTTAGTATTTCATTGATTTTGTGGCTTTTGTATTACAGGCATAAAATTGAATATCTTGAACATTTGGTATTGGTGACACATGTTCATTGTTTGTTCATTTTGGTCCTTAGCCTTCTTTTGTACATTTCAAAATATTCTGACTTTTTATCAGATGTAATGAACCATCAAACCCAGTTCCTTTTTCTGTTTTATGGAGTTTACGTTTTTCTGGTTATGTACTTCTACTATGGACAAGGCATCATTAAAACCGTCGGGAAATGGCTGGTTTCATCCGTTTCATATCTTTTCTTTCTGATTTGTCTGATTATATTGACCGCCATTGTCATTGCCCAAACTGTCTGATCGACGAAGATTTATATCATAATTATCTCGATTATTTGGAGTACTTTTGAGAATATAATTTTCATGATATGAATCAGAAATTGCTACCGTTTTTAGCTTTCATTTTATTGGCCTTTACAGGCAATGGGCAAGTGGCTCAAGGTACTTTGTTGTCAACATGGAGTGATGCTTCTTTACCCGGTTCAGCTGCCTTTAACAATACGTATAATGAAATCTGGGGCTACGAAATCAATGGTATCGAATATGCCATCATTGGCTCGACCAATGGCACACATTTTATAGACGTAACAGATCCTGAGAATATTTTCGAAGCGCATTTTGTGGAGGGTGCCCACACTGGTCCTGCCATCATACACAGAGATTATCATGATCATAACGGTTACCTGTATGCGGTTGCAGATGAAGGTAATTCTACACTTCAAATCATGGATTTGACAACCTTGCCTGATTCTATAAACGTGATTTATGATTCGGATGAAATAATTCGGCAAGCTCACAATATTTTTATTGATGAAACCCAAGACAGATTGTATGCGCTGTCTCATAAAGTACTAGGACAAAATTTCGCTCCACTAAAAGCATTTGACATCAGTGATCCATTGAATCCGGTTGAATTGGGAGTACTTGGCTCTTTTGATGGTTTCAATGTTGGTCATGTACACGATGCATTCATCGATGATCATATCGGATATTTGAATTGTGGAAATGATGGATTTGCCGTGGTGGATTTGTCTGATATGACTGCTCCGGTTTTACTTGGATCGATGCGAAGCTATGAATATCCACAGTCAGGATACAATCACAGTGGTTGGCCAAGTGAAGACAGAAGTCACTACTACATGGCAGACGAAACTTGGGATAAAGACATGAAGGTGTTGGACCTAACCAACTTGCCTGATATTATGGTAACAGATACCATCGACGCAGGATCAGAGTCTCAATTTTCAATAGCACATAATCAATTGGTAGCTGGAGATTATTTGTACGTTGCATATTATTACGAAGGATTGCAGGTGTACGATATTTCGAATATGGCCAATCCGGTGAGGGTCATGCATTTTCCAACTACGACTTTGAATCCAAGAGAAAGTTATGAGGGAGCTTGGGGTGTGTATCCCTTTTTGCCTTCAGGCAATATTTTGGTTTCTGATATGCAAAATGGTCTTTTTGTTATTGATAATCCTGCAAATATCAGTTCTGTTGATGATCAGATTTGGGATGAACTGTCAATCTATCCCAATCCTGCGACAGATATCATAAACATTGAATTGCCAGATGGGGAATTTACCATTACTGTGACGGATATGTTTGGAAGGACCATTGATAAAATTCAAAGTGTCAATAATTTCTCACATTTAGACGTTTTTAATTATGTCAATGGAATGCATCTCATTTCCATTCAAAATATCAAAACGAACAAGAGACTGACTGAGAAGATTGTGATATTAAGGTAGAACTTTGAAGTATAATATATTACTTTTCTTTTTTGGATTTTTGTCCTCGCTCAATGCGCAGGATTTCCCTGGTTCAAGAGATCAATCACAGGCCCCGCTTGATACTTTGAACACCGGACTTTCTTTAGAAGAGGCCACCGGACCGGATACTACGATTCTCAATTACTATTACCTAAGTGACCTGACTGAACTCCACACTTTTCGGGATACCAGTTTGACATATTTTGAAGATTATCACCCATTCAAGAATTTTGAAAAATTTTACTTGACTCTTGGTTCACCCAATTCAAGTCATATGAATGCGATCTGGGATGGAGGTAATTCTGTTTTCACAAATTTACGATTTGATCAATATCAGGCCTTCAGTTTAAGACCCAACAAGTTTCGATTTTTTGAATTGAATCGACCATACAATGATCTTTCTTTTATTCCTTTGGGCGATCAGAATGAGTTTCAGGTTTCTGCCAAATTTAGCAGGGACTTCGATGAGTCGATCAATGTTTCTATCGATTACTTGCGTATTACCAATGATGGGGAGTATGTGTTGCAAGAGGGTAAGAATACCATGTTTAGCATTGGCTTCTGGGCAAAGCGACCGAATAGTCCGCACCAAATGTTAATTAGTTTTTACGCCAACAATCACAACGAACAATTCAATGGTGGAGTTAGTGATACCAGTTTCTTCAATACCGAACTTCCGATCCGAACCAACGTACCTGTATATCTTTCGGGTGTAGATGCAAGAAATCAAGATTTCGAAGTTGCCTTAGATAATTACTTTGGTGATCCGTCAAAGTGGAATGCTTATCATCAGGTAAGTTATAGGTCTGGTTATTTCAGATATTCAGATCAGACCACAAGAACAAGTTTGGACTCTGTATTTTATGAAGACTTCTTGATTGATGAGCGGGGACTGCGTAATTTTCAGAAATACAAGACTTTGAAAAATACGGTTTTACTGGGAAGAGGAGGAGATCATATATTTAACATCAAGGCTGGTTTGACACATCAACTTCAACTCTTCGATTTCGAATACGATCAACCGTCAGTTAATGATCTTTCATTGGATGGGAGTCTTGGGTTCAATATTTCTAACATTTATTTAAAAGCAGATGCTAAGCTTGGGCTTCTCAATATCGCAGGTAACTTTTTAATCAATGCAGAAGCTGGATTCCGGTCTTCGAAATGGTTTGAAGTGGATGCCGGTCTGAAATTATTGCGCAATGATCCGCTTAATCAAGATCAACATCTGGGCTTGAATGGCGCATTGTTTTGGGAGAATAGTTTAAACAAGAAATTCCTGACCGAAATTTACGGTCGTCTGTATGTGCCCAAGACCAAAACCACTTTGAGTATAACATCACTTTTGATAGACAACGCCATATACTATGATACCTTGGCAAATCCTTTGCAGGTTGACGAGAGTATAACTGGTCTTCAATTGATGGGCAGGCAAAAGTTAGGTTGGAAGTGGATTCAAACAGAACATATCATCCATTATCAGGTCTTCAGTGAAAATCTGTGGAACCTTCCTGAATTGATGTCCAAACACAAACTGTTTTTTAAATTCAAGTTGTTTCAAAACAATCTACACTTCAATGTAGGTGGAACCTTTAGTCAGTTCTTGCAAGATAAATCCATTGCCTTTCAGCCAGTCACAGGTACATTCCATCCGGTAGAAAGCGCAAGTCCGAATTTTCAAAACCTTGATTTATTTCTGACAGCAAAGATCAGCAATTTTAGAATTCTATTTTCTTGGGACAATGCCATTGACTTTGTGAGTCCAAACATCAACTACCATATCCACACCGTTCCTCAGTGGGATAACCTATTCAGATTTGGGGTTAGATGGATAATTTGGGATTAGCCTAAAATTTTTCAGCATAATATAAGCCTTTGGAGTCCTAAAGAATAATTATATTGCTTAAGCAAACCATAATTTAATAGAAAATCTCAATGCCAAAGCAGTATACAAAATTATCTCCTGATGATTTGTGGTCCCATGGTTCAAAGGGCGACTCTAAGGCATTAGAATTTCTATTTAACCAACTTTTCGATACTATTTAGCAATATGGTTTGAAGCTTTTTCCTGATCATTCTATGATTGCAGATTGTATTCAGGAAGTTTTCATTGACCTATGGACGAACCGATCAAAAAGGACGCATATCTTAAATATCAAAGCATATCTTTTACAATCTTTAAAGTACAAAGCTCTGCAATCAAGACCAAAAGCGAACAAGATTATTCAAATGTCTAATCAGGTAAATGTTGCATCTGAAGCTACTGTTTTTACTTCTGATTTTGACAATCAGGTCCAAATTCAACAGGCGATAAGCCAATTGACTCCAAGACAATCAGAGGTTATTCATCTCAAGTTTTACCAGAATCTGACCCATGAAGAGATTGCGCAGATTTTGAGTATAAATACCCAATCCGTATCCAATATTGTCTACAGGGCTTTGGAGAAGGTCAGAAAAATCATGAAAAAAAATATCAACAAAGTGAGTATGTAAGCTTCGATTCCTACACTATAGAGTAGAAACGAACAATTTGGATTCTCACAAGAAGCTCGATTTTAAAGAATTGGTTCAAAACCCTTTGTTTATACAATGGGTGAATGAAGGTCAACATTCTCAATATTGGGATGATTATATTCGTCATTTCCCATTGGAGGAAGAGACGGTATTTGAAGCGAAAAATTTCCTGCAAAGCTTTCAACTTGCTCCTCAAACTCCACCCAATGTAAAGTCAAAAATCTGGGACGAGATAGATGCAGAAATTTCTGTTGATAACACAAAAAAGTACCTAGGTTTTTTCGTAGGTATTGTTTTCATTTGTGCTTTGATTTTTGGGTTTTTCTATTTCCAGCCTCAAGTTACTCATGTAGCTTCGGTCAATGATTCCTTACAAGAAGAAAGATGGATTGAATATACCAATGATGCCAGTGATAACTGGGCTATTGATTTACCTGATGGGAGTCAGGTTGTGTTAGAGCCAGAGGCTTATTTAAAATATCCTATCGTTTTTGATCAAAAGTCCAGGAAGGTTCAGTTAACCGGAAATGCTTTTTTTGACATTGCTCATGATACACTCAAGCCCTTTTATGTGTATGCGAACGAGGCTGTTATTCGTGTTTTAGGTACCAGCTTTTTTGTGGAAGCAGAAGAAGATGACAAGGATATCAAAGTCATTGTGAAAACTGGAAAAGTGGCAGTATACAAAGGAAAAGAAGTAAAAGAATATCAAGCCAAAATTATTGACAAAATCGAACCATTGATTGTTACCCCAAACCAAGTTGCCACATTGTCAAAAAAGAATTTGAAACTTAATAAAAGGCTCATATCTAGACCCACATTAACAAGACCGTTGGATGCGTTAGAAAAAATCCATTTTAAAAATAAATCAATACATGAAATAGCTCAGGCATTGTCTGATGCATACAGTGTCGAGATAATTATCGCCGAAGATATTTCAACAAATTGTAGACTAACAACCACCCTGACCGATCAACCATTATTTGAAAAACTAAAGATTATTTGTGATCCCTTAGGTTTAAAATTTAAAGAGAAAAATCTAAAAATCTTTATAACCGGATTTTGCAACTAAAACTACTTTCAAAACAATTAGTCATGAAAAAACACCACACATTTTTAATCAAGATTATGCAATTCAGTTGTATGCAGTTGATACTCTTGGCTTTTTCCGTCAGCATGATATATGCGACAGATTTAGGTGGTCAGGAAGTATTAGATCAAAAAATCTCATTGCAATTAGAAGATGTAAAAATTGAAAAAGCAATGAGGGCGATTGAGAGTGCCACGGAAATCTACTTTACTTATAGACCGGATATTATTAACGGTTTACCAGAGGTTTCTGTTTATGCTGAAGACACTTCCCTGAAGGATATCTTAAATGGCATATTCAATCCACACAAAATTAACTTTACCCTGTATGGCGATGACAATTTGGTATTGGCCAAAATGAACGAAGTCGACAGAGTAATTACAGGTATGGTAACCGATAATGCTGGTGATCCGTTGATCGGAGCCAATGTCGTTATCAAAGGTACTTCCGTCGGAACGATAACAGATATAGATGGAAAATTTTCACTGAGTGTGCCAGATGACGCAACTACCTTGGTTATCTCATACGCTGGATATGAAGATAAGGAGGTTAGTATAGATGGCTTAGACGCTATTAATGTGAGCCTATCCGAAGGAGTTGTATTCGATGAAATTACTGTGATAGGATCAAGAGGAAAACCAAGAACGGATGTAGACAGACCGGTACCGATTGATGTAGTTTCAGCCAGAGAATTAGCTGCTACGGGTCAACCTGATATTGCTCAAAGTTTGCACTATTCAGCACCTTCTTTCAATGCTGTTAAATTTGGAATCAATGACCTAGCTCCGCTTGTAGACCCTGCTTCATTGAGAGGACTGTCACCAGATCAAACACTATTATTGGTCAATGGAAAACGAAGACATAAAGTGGCATTCTTTTCAAACAATGCAGGTGTCGGAAAAGGACAACTTGCAAATGACATCAACTCCATCCCTGCTGCTGCAGTAAAGCGAGTGGAAATTCTTAGAGATGGTGCTGCTGCGCAATACGGATCAGATGCCATTGCAGGTGTAATGAATATGCAATTGAAAGATGCAAGAGAAGGCGGTACCATAAACCTATACACCGGTGCAACGTATACGTCACCAGAATATGATGATATTACAAATGTGGGAACACCAGGTGAGAAAATATATGGCGATGATCCTGTTAGAGATGGGCAGACGATCAATGCTTCAACGAACTTTGGACTTGGATGGGGAGATGATGGGTTTGTAAACGCAACGTTGCATTAT
>JAHDDD010000224.1 GCA_020629535.1 Saprospiraceae bacterium | reverse complement strand
ACTCACCACCTACCAATCACCAATACCCATCTATTGTATTTATACGGACAAACTTCAATTCACTGAAATAAAACTGATGAGCTTGACTCTCGTTACTTTCGGGTATGACTCGCTGTTTATTCATATTGATTTACACTTTCGGAATAGGAGTCTTGGGTAATGCACAAACTTGCTGCTCTGCAGGCGCACCACTCACCTCGGGAATTGCTTCTCTTCAAAGTAATACAAGCGAATTGTATTTGCTTCTGGATCTTAACCATACAGGTATCAATAGATTGGTGGAGAGCAACGAAGTGCTGGTCAATGATCCGAGAAGACGATTTGTGCAAAATGGCATCTTGTCAATGTCCTATGGATTGTCACAGCGGTTTGGTGTTGGGCTTTTGGTGCCCATGGTCAGACACAATCGTACCATTTCAACGGATATTCAGAATTCTGTTGGACTAGGTGATATTTTTGTCAATGCAAGTTATGCCCTTATACAAAATACGGACTGGCATTACAGCTTGTCTGCTGCCATAAAACTACCTACTGGAAAAATAGCGCATACAGATGACCGTGGTATCTTTCTGTCTCCAGATATGCAAAGTGGTACAGGCACCATTGATTATTTGATGTCAATGAGCTTGGGTAGAAATAGATTGTTTGGTCTTCCTTTAGATACGAGGTTAAATTTCACGTATAGATACAATACTACAAATCCACGTTTTGGTGAAACTGACTTTGCAGATGGAAGATCATTCAGGTTTGGAAATGAAGCATTGATAGCAGTCCACTTTAACTATGAGTTGTTGTTAGATACTTGGTTTGTTATTCCTGATTTGGTGTTAGAGTATCGAAACACAAGTGCGAATATTGAACAAGATGTGGAAGCTGCCAATAGCGGAGGCTCTTGGCTTAGTCTAACGGCTGGGCTGTATGTGTTGGCAACAGAAAAATTTTCTCAAAGAGTATATGTTTCTACTCCATTTTATCAAAATTTGAAGGGCTTACAAATTACCACCAATTTTGAAGTGGGTTTACAGCTAGGATACCGAATTGATTTTACTAAAAATAAAAATCCTCAAATAATTATACCATGAAAAAATTAGCAGCTTATCTTTTATTTTTGGGGCTAATCACTGTCACTTCCTGTCAGGACAATGACCGGACAGATGATCCTCAAGACTGGACAATTCCAAGTGATGAGATATTTGATGGAGGGCCAGGGAAAGACGGAATTCCTTCTATTGACCAACCCATGTATACGCCAGGAACAGTTGTCGATTATCTCGAAGATGATGATTTAATCGTTGGCGTCATCAATAATGGAATTCCTAAGGCTTATCCCCATTTTATTTTAGATTGGCATGAGATTGTCAATGACAGGGTGGGTGATGTAAGACTTGCCGTTACTTACTGTCCACTGACGGGTACGGCCATAGGGTGGAACAGAATCATTGATGGTGAAGAAACCCAATTTGGAGTATCAGGAAAATTGTACAATACCAACCTCATTCCGTATGATAGGATGACGGATAGCTATTGGTCACAGATTGGTTTGGAATGTGTGAATGGCGATTTACTTAGCAGACAAGTGGAGACCTATCCGGTCATTGAGACCAGTTGGAAGACTTGGAATGAAGCCTATCCGAATTCATTTGTTTTGAATACGGAAACCGGATTTGACAGAAGTTATGGCGTTTATCCATATGGTGATTATATCACTAACGATGATAAATTATTTTTCCCCGTAGAGCCATTTGATGAAAGATTGCCAGCCAAAGAAAGGGTGCTTGGTGTGATCGATGGTGGTGTACAGATTGCTTATTCGATTGAGTTATTTGCCAATGATAGATTAATTCAGGATGGTGATCGATTGGTATTTGGATCGAAAGAATCGAACTTCATCGTTGCATACAATAATAGTCTTGGTCTTCAAGATATTGAAATGTTAAATGGAGAATTACCGCACATTGCTAAGGATGCAGATGGGAATATGATAGGACTTGATGGTCGTATTATGGAAGGTCCAATGGCAGGTTCTGCATTAGAGGCAATCAATAGTTTCATTGGCTATTGGTTTTCATTTGGAGCATTTTATCCAGGTATAGAAATTTATTCTTTATAATATTTTGGTTTTGTAACTTATTGCATGGGTGCGAAATAAATTAACTTTGTGAAAAGTTGTTTTTGCACCTATGTCAATAAGAAACAAATTGGCCCTTGGCCTCATCATACTTTCTCTTTTTCTACTTTATCCCGGACTGACAAAAAATATTCTGAGTATTACAATAGGAGTAGAAGTTCCATTGTTGGGTTCATTGGATTTGCACGATAGTACTCAAAGTATTATGGGTACCATTAAGACATTGCATAAAAACGATAATAGTTTTGTTGCCTTCTTGATTTTATTTTTTAGTGTATTGATCCCAATTATAAAAGCCGTGATCTTACTTGCGGTCTTGTTGATAAAATCATTGAAGAACAGGGCGGGATTGCACAAATTTGTCTCCCTTATCGGGAAATGGTCAATGGCAGATGTGTTTGTAGTTGGCGTTTTTATCGCCTATTTATCTACGCAATCAGATGCCAATGTGGAATCTAAATTACATGAAGGATTTTATTACTTTCTTGGCTATTGTATTGTGTCAATGATAGCCTATCAAATTATGGATGTGGAATCTTAAGAATGGAAAAGGGACTAACTATGAGGAAGTTGTCATTGTTAGTCCCGAGTGTGTATTATGCAATATGTACTTGTGGGATTGGGTGAAGCAAATTCTCCTTTGCATTCAATAATTTTTCCTGATGAATGCTAACCAGCATTCTTACAAAACTGTTCAGATTCTGACAACTCATCACAGAGTTGTATTCGTCCAATAGTTGTGATAACAAGAAATTTAATTCCCACAAATCTAGATTGTAATCTTTTAGACTGAATCTCGTAGCAGTTTGATTTGGTTCAATGATCACTTCGTCATTCATTACCAAATCTTGATACTTAGAAATAAAGTGTGAGTTCAAACTTCTGATCTCCATCAATGGTTCGATGGCGTTTAGTTGCCAAGCTTTTTTGAACATGCTGTCAAGCACGGTGCTAAACTCAGTGTGTTTATCTAGAAGGTAGCTTACTGCTTCCTTTTGTGTCGTATTTTTTAATTGAATCTTTTTCATAACTGCTCTCGATTTTTTGGCGTCGTTTCTATCTATTATATGTCTGAAAACGCAAAAACGTTGCAATAGCTTCTTGACATTATAGATTTATTGGTTATTAAATCTGTTTCGCTTTCTGAATGTAAAAGCTTTTTGAAGGGTCAGACGTGACGTCTTTTGTCGAGAAAATTCAATCCTTTGACCTGATTTTCAAGACTTTGTCACCTTTTCTTCCCCCCTTTCACTTATAAGTGTCGTCTAATGTCAAAAGGTAAACGAGTAATTTCAACTTTTTTTCCATTTCCCGTATATATATCGGTCGCGACAGCCCTTTGGTTACATTTTGTCAGGATATTTTCTTCATTTTCGATATATAAACCGATTTTCCAGACTAAATTCCACTATGAAAATCGCGATAGTACAAGATGGTCCTGTTTACAATAAGCTGGACCGGACCATTCAGAAGAGCCTTGAGTTCATAAGCAGGGCTGGAAAAGAAAAAGCCGATCTCCTCGTTTTTGGTGAATGCTGGATGAGTGGATACCCGGTCTGGCTCGATATCTGTCCAGGTGCAGCATTTTGGGACCATGAACCAGTAAAGGAAGTTTGGCAACAAACCTATACTAATGCATTGGTACAAGGATCTAAAGCAGTAAAGAAACTTAGTAAAGCCATCCAATCAGCCAACCTATGGGTCGTGATGGGTGCGAATGAAGTTGTCAACACTGGAAAAGGAAACGGCACCATCTATAATTCCATATTTACATTCAATAACAAAGGGAAGGTAGTTAATGTACACAGGAAACTTATGCCTACCTACACCGAAAAACTCGTTCACGGACTTGGAGATGGCAGAGGTCTCAGAAGTTTCGATACAAAGTTTGGGCGATTGGGAAGTTTGATTTGTTGGGAACATTGGATGCCTATGGCAAGGCAAGTCATGCACGATCAATCAGAAGATATTCATATTGCTCTTTGGCCAACGGTGAAAGAAATGCATCATGTTGCTAGCCGGCACTATGCATTTGAAGGAAGATGTCACGTTGTTTCTGTGGGCCAAATATTACAAGGTAAAGAATTGCCTAAGGATCTTGAAAAACCAAAAGGCTTGAAACCTACCGATTTGGTAATGAGAGGAGGCAGTGCTATTTATGCCCCTAACGGTGAGGTGTATATGAAGCCAAGGTATAATAAAAGGGAATTCATCGTCAAAGAGCTTGACCTATCTTCAAATATCAAGGAGAAAATGAACCTTTCGGTCAGTGGACATTATCAAAGACCCGATGTTTTCAGATATGAGATTTTGGAGTGAAGAGGGATGAGGGATGAGGGAAGAAGGAAGAGAGGACAAGGGATAAGGGATTTGAATGAGGAGTGATGGTTTCACTGTCGCATTGCATTTTTGTTCAACCGCTACCATCTTGATACGGGATTGAAAATAGTAGCTAAAAAAAATAAAGGAACTGAAAAGAACGTTCAGTCGTTACTATCTACAATCGATGACAACAAAGTTCGAAACTGCACTTCAATTTCTTAAAAAACACAAGCGAAAGATTCTTCTTTACGGCTTGCTGCTATTTTGTCTCCCGTTTGCTCTCTTATTTATACTTTTCTTTTTGGTTCGCTTTGGATTAATCTGTGAGTTGCCTGGATATGAAGAACTAAGTAGTATTAAAAATCCAGAAGCCTCGGAGCTTTATGCCGACGGAGGTGAATTGATCGCCAAATATTTTACAGAAAATCGTACTAGCATTTCTTTACCTGATTTGAATCAACAATATCGGAAAGCATTGATTGCGACAGAAGATATTCGATTTTATGATCACAATGGAGTTGACTTTAGAAGTTTGGCAAGGGTGTTTCTCAAGACCATCCTGATGATGGACCGGTCGAGTGGGGGAGGAAGTACAATAACCCAACAAGTGGTGAAAAACACATTTCCGCGAGAGCGTTTCAAAATGTTTTCGTCTGTCATAAATAAGTTTCGGGAGATGATCATTGCCCGACGCATGGAGAAGGTGTATTCAAAGAATGAAATATTGTTGTTGTATTCCAATACAGTTTCATTTGGAGAAGGAGCTTTTGGGATTGAAAGTGCATCCAAGAGATTTTTCAATAAATCAGCAAAAGAGCTTGAACTCAATGAGGCCGCCACCTTGGTAGGAATGCTTAAAGCTCCAACATATTACAGCCCAAGGAGATTTCCCGAAAGGGCGCAGCAAAGAAGAAATGTTGTGCTTGCACAAATGGCTAAGTATGGATTTATAGAAGAGGCATTGAGAGAAGAAGAGTCGGCTATTCCATTAGAAATCGATTACCAAAAACCAAGCAATAAAAATGAGTTTGCTAGATACTTTAAGAATCAGGTCAAGAAAGAATTTGAAGTTTTGTCAAAATTTTGGGAAGAGGATTCCGAAAAGAAACTCAACATATACACCGATGGGTTAAAAATCTATAGTTCTTTGAATCTTGATTTGCAAATCGCTGCAGAGAATACAATGCAAGCTCATATGAGTGCCTTACAAAAGCAATTCAACGAAAGTTGGAAAGGAGCTAGAATGTTTGGACCGGGTACAAAGGTGATCGATGATCATATCAAAAGAACACAGAGATACAAGAGATTAAAGGCATCTGGTATTTCATCCAAAGAAATTCTTGATCGAATAACACAACAACAAGAGCTCGATCTTTGGGATTGGTCTGGTCAGATAGAAAAAAGTGGTACCATGATCGATTCGATCAAACATTATCTTGGTTTATTACACACAGGAATTTTAGCAGTTGAGCCAGGCAATGGTTTTGTCAAAGCATGGGTTGGTGGAAATGATTACAACAGATTTCAGTACGATCGCATACGCGAGCCCCGTCAGGTTGGTTCTACATTTAAGCCCATCGTTTATCTGACGGCTCTTGAACAAGGCATTGAGGTGTGTGATACATTTCCCAATGAATTGAGAAACTATACCTCTTACAAAGACTGGACACCCAAAAATGCTAATGGTGAATATGGTGGAGTATTGACTTTGATCCAAGCATTGATCAATTCTGTTAATACTGTTTCTGTTCAGGTTCTTTTCAAAGCAGGCATTCAGAATGTAGTCGAGCAAGCAAAGAGGATGGGTATAGAAAACCATATTGCTGAGGTTCCCTCTATTGTCCTTGGAACACCTGATATTTCATTGTATGAGATGGTCAACGCATATGCTTGTCTAGCCAATGGCGGCATGAAGCCTGAGTTAAGTGCTATTCGTAAAATTGAAGATCGAGATGGTAATGTTCTGTACGAAAGAGATACATTGATGGTCATGAAAAAAGTCGCAGAGCCTGAGAATGTTGAAATCTTAAATCAAATCCTGCATCAAGTGAACATCAAAGGCACGGGTCGTAGGATGTACAATCAATTTCAAATCAGTGAACCCATTGCCGGCAAGACCGGTACTACCCAGAATCAATCTGATGGATGGTATATTGGTTATACACCGGAATTGGTCGTTGGAGCTTGGGTAGGAACTGAAGATCGGCGTATACACTTCCGTTACCTAGGTCACGGAGCAGGAAGTAACACGGCACTACCAATGGTAGCTGGAGTGTTTGAATATTTTTCAAATCTTCCAAGCGAGCGCAACAATTATGATGATATCACAAATATTGAAGATTGCATTGATGGTCCTAAACCCGAATTTGAGTTCGCTGATATCATTCGGGTCGAGGAGGATGGTCGTGTCATTTTATTTCCAGATAAGAACAAATCTAGAAAAGGCACCAATTCAAGCAAGACCAAGAAATCCAACAGGATTAAAAGCATTGAAAAGCAGAGGAAGAAAATAAAAGATTGGTTGGATAAGCTCAAAAAAAAGGACAAGCGAAAGCGCCGTAATTAGGCACTAATATTGTTGTTAATTGTCAAATGTTTGTCATTTTTTCCCATTCACTACTAAAGTTTTAGGGTAACTACATTGTAGGGTTGTCTTAGT
>JAHDDD010000223.1 GCA_020629535.1 Saprospiraceae bacterium | reverse complement strand
ACTTCCAAAAATATTTGGCCCACAATGGTGATGCAAATGCAGTTGAAAATCATGTGATCTCACTTTTTGCTGATATCTCAAGTTTATTCGCTGATGCCAATGTGGATATGGAAATTTCTGAAATCATGGTATGGACTACCAATGATCCATACTCATCATTTTATGTTACTCATGACGTACTAGAAAAATTCAGTGAAGAAAAATTCAATGGATTCAATGGTGATATTGCACACTTGATATCGAGCAGAACCATCGGAGGAGGACTCGCATGGATCGATGTTTTGTGTGAAGACCCATACATTGGACCATTTGATCTTGATGGTGATGGATCAAACGAAACACATCATATCGGGCCTTACTCTGTAAGTGGGCACCATACTGTAGATCTTGCTCCATTTCCAAATTATTCATGGAATGTTCAAGTGATTACACATGAACTTGGTCATAATTTAGGTTCAGCACATACACACAGTTGTGTCTGGGGTTCGAACTATAACAGCGCCTTAGACAATTGCTGGTCGACTGACGGATCATGCCCTTCAGGTCCTACTCCTTACAATGGAGGTACGGTTATGAGTTTTTGCCACCTTACAAGTCATGGCATTAACTTCAGTAATGGTTTTGGAGATGAGCCGAGTTCAAGAGTGTACAACCGATACATGGCAGCAGATTGTATAGATGGATTTATTCCCGAAGGGCAACATTGTTTTAATGCTACTATGATAGAATCAACCTCTGAAATTGCATGTCCAGGAGCATCAGGTGGATTTGGTGCCTTTCATGGCGATGCACTTCACAGTGTATGGTATAAATTGGTTCCTTCAGAAGAGACAACCTTAAACATCAGTTCGTGCATTTCAAATGAGAATACCCGGCTTTGGATTTATGAAGGTGATTGTGATGAATTACAAACCGTCGCAAGTAATGATGATTTTTGCAATGATGGTTCTTCAAACCTCTCAGATATAACACTTGAAGCAGGTAAAACATACTTCGTTGAATGGGATAACAAGTGGTCATCTGATCCCTTTGCATTTCAGGCAGAAGTGGTCACTGGTGTCGATTGTATCCCAGTAAGTGAATTGCCAAAACCATTGGTTTCTGGAACGTACAATTTGGATGGTGTTTTGGATTTAAATAACACAGTACCCGCCAATATCGACGTTAATATCAGTTCGAATGAGGCCATCCTCATTACAAGTGGTTTTGAGGTTCTCATTGGTGCAAATATGGAAATCATAATTCAGGACTGTATATCAACTCAATAATTAATTACATTCTAAGACTATCTTTTAACTTTTGTTCATTGAATATGTTTCTTTGTAGAAGAAACTAAGCTATGGCCAAAATTCCAATTTCTATAAAAGATGGTACCGTCATTGATGAATCGCAAGAGTTAATTGTAGGTATCGATCTGGGTACTACCAATAGCCTTGTTGCGTATGCTATTGATAATGTACCCAAGGTGATCAAGCATCATGGAGAATCTGCCTTGGTTCCGTCCATTATCCATTTTGATGAGAGTAATAATATAATAGTAGGCGAGTCTGCCAAAGAAAAATTAATCTCATTTCCGGAGCGCACAATATATTCCGCCAAAAGATTGATGGGTAAATCGTACAATGATCTCGAATCATTTAAAAGTCAAATGGCCTATCGCATCATTGAAACCAACGAAGAAGAATTGGTGAAAGTGGCCGTTGGAAACAAATACTACACTCCAATTGAGCTTTCCTCAGAGATTTTGAAGGCCCTCAAGGCAAGGGTAGAAAAGGAGTTGAAGCGTAGCGTTTCAAAAGCTGTAATAACGGTACCGGCGTATTTTAATGATGCTCAACGTCAAGCCACTCGTGATGCAGGTAGATTGGCAGGCTTAGAAGTAATGCGGATTGTAAATGAACCCACAGCGGCAAGCCTTGCATATGGTTTGGGCACAGATTCAGAAACAGAAAAAACAATCGCCGTCTACGATCTCGGAGGGGGAACATTCGATATTTCCATTCTTACTTTACAAGATGGAATCTTCGAAGTATTGTCTACAAATGGTGATACTTTTCTTGGAGGAGATGATTTTGATGCCACCATTGTAGAACATTGGATGTCTGAATATACAGGTTCATTAAATATCAATGACAAATCAATACTACAAGAATTACGAATCAAAGCTGAAGAAGCCAAAAAGCATCTGGGAACCAATGATTCATTCAAAAGTAGCATTTCGAATATAAGCATTGAGTTAGATAAATCGACTTTCGAAAGCTTGATTGATCCTTTGGTTAAGAAAACACTTTCAGCCTGTGAAAGCGCATTGAAAGATGCTCAGCTTTCTAAAGAGGCGATCGATGAAGTGATTATGGTTGGAGGTTCAACGCGTGTTCCTTTGGTCAAAGAATCTGTTAGCAATCTTTTTGGACAGGAGGTCAATGACAAGATCAATCCAGATGAAGTAGTAGCTCTTGGTGCAGCTGTTCAAGCAGATATTCTTGCGGGAAATCAAAAGGGAATTTTACTCCTTGATATTACTCCACTTTCACTTGGTATTGAAACAATGGGAGGACTCATGGACGTGATCATCCCACGAAATAGCAAAGTGCCCAATAAGGCGAGTCGTCAATATACTACTTCCGTAGATGGTCAGGCGAACTTGAAAATTACCGTCTTTCAAGGGGAACGCGATCTGGTAGAACACAATCGAAAGTTAGGCGAATTTATATTAAAAGGAATACCTCCTATGCCAGCTGGTTTGCCCAAAGTCGATGTCTCTTTTATGCTTGACGCGGATGGGGTTTTGGTAGTGAATGCCAAAGAATTAAGATCCGAAACAGAAACATCTTTGCAAATAAAATCACAATACGGAATCAGCGAAGAAGAAATGGCAAAGATGCTACTTGACTCTATTTCAAATGCTGAATCTGATATGAAGTCAAGAGCTTTACTTGAAGCAAGGAACGAAGGAAATTCTATGCTCAAATCATTGGAGAAATTTCTACGCGACAACCAATCTTGGTTGACTGAAGAACAAAAATCAATGATTCAAGATCATCATACAAATCTCAAGGATCTACTTTCTGCTAGTGACAAAGATGCAATTCTTACCAAAATTGAGGACATTAACAAATACACCGAACCGTTGGCGAATGAGGCATTTACAAGAATCGTAAAGAAAGAACTTGCGAAATGAAACCGATTCTGTTTGTAATTTCTATTGTCCTTGCGGTCAATGTTTTCGCTCAAGAAAACAACTGTAACAAATTTGGAGCTTGGGTTTGGCACCTTGAAATTACAGGTTTCGATACTCATGTTGAATTGGCAGAT
The DNA here is from genome assembly GCA_020629535.1 of Saprospiraceae bacterium. GTDB lineage: Bacteria > Bacteroidota > Bacteroidia > Chitinophagales > Saprospiraceae > JAHDBF01. The sequence continues at coordinate 3,818 of JAHDDD010000223.1, read as the reverse complement.
ACATTAGCTAATTTGGGAGTAAAAAGAGTAATGGTAAAGGTTGCAGATGGCGCTGTTAATCCTTACACCTGGCCAGAAATTGTGGACACCAATCTAGTCAACGCATACAAAGACCGTGGGTTGGAAGTTTTTGCCTGGTCATATAATTATCCAGGAGATCATAACTACACTCAGGCCAGTGCCCTAGAACTAGCAGCCAGAACTGGATATCAAGGATTCGTGGTCGACGTGGAATCACAATTTAATGGTCTTGCCACAGCATCAAGCAATTTGTTTTCTGCCTTTCGGGATCGACAAAATTTAATGATTGCCCAAGGCGTTATCTCACCAGAATTCAAACTTTATTGTACCACCTGGGGCAATCCAGCAGATCATGATTTTCCCATTTCAATCATTGATAATTATGTAGACGGATTCATGGCGCAGACGTATCTCGAAGCATGGGGTCCAAGCTACATGCTCAATCCTGAGTACTGGATCGAAGTAGGAAATGAAGAGTATGCAGCTCTTGGAGCAAGCAAACCAGTACACCATATCGTAAGTACAGAATACAATGATATCAGTGCAGAGACAATAAATCGCTTTATGCAATTCGCTGGACCGGAATCTTCTATTTGGGTAGTTCCCGGAGAAAATACAGATTTCCAAATTTGGGACGATTGGCACCAAGTAGACTGGGATTTTTGCGAGACGGTTTCCACTGACAATTTTGAAAATCAAAAATTAAATGTATTCCCTAATCCTGCTTCTGATCTGATTTATATCGAAGGTGCATTAAGTCGTAACACATACACAATACGTCAGTTAGCTACTGGGCTTCCAATTCAAGTGGGCGAGATGAGTGGAGCCATTGATGTAACAAATCTTTCTTCTGGCATGTACCTCATTTCGGTAGGGTCATCAAAATCAAAATTCATCAAGCTGTGATAAAAGTTGGTATCACAGGCGGAATTGGTGCCGGAAAATCATTGATTACCAAAATTTTTCAGGTCTTAGATATTCCCATCTACTATGCCGATGAACAAGCAAAAAGATTGGTAGTCGAAGACTTTCATCTCATCAAGGATATCAAAAAATTATTAGGAAGCAACGCATACAACTCTGATGGTACCTATAATAGAAAGTATGTTGGTGAGAAAGTTTTCTCAAATCCAAAACTACTAAAAGGCTTAAATCAATTGGTCCATCCAGCAGTGCACAAAGATTTGCAAAGTTGGTATTCAAAACAAACCAGTCCCTATGCCATCGAAGAAGCCGCATTGATCATCGAATCTGGTGGACATAAATACATGGATTGCATTATCCTTGTCACTTGCCCAAAAGAAAGAAGAATCCAAAGGGTCATGAAGCGCAACAATATCTCAAGGTCACAAGTGGAAGAACGGATGGCAAGACAATTGACTGATAACGAAAAACGTAAACATTGCCACTTTGAAATCATAAATGATGAAGCCCACAAACTAATCCCGCAAGTACTTCACGTCCATAAAGTCCTTACTTCCTTTAGTTAGACAGGAGTTTATAGCAGAGAAACTATTAAACTATTAGTGAAAATAAATATTATCTTGATTTTAAATTAAGATAAAAAACTGAGGGAGCAAAACCCGATTTGGTCCCCCGATACATTGGGATAAATTGAGTGAGGGAGCTGAAATGTGGGCCACTTTAAATCGGTCAGATTTTTGGCTTATTTTTTATCTTGGAAAAAGTCAGATATATCAAAAATCTATCGCCAAGCCAATTGTAGGTATACTCGCGCTCGAAGCAGTGCTAACCTGAACCAAACTCAAAGGCATAATCACGTTTCCAGTTTCATCTCGACCCAAACCATATTGTGGAGGCTGAGGAATTTCAGATGCAGTAGCATTTTGTATTTCCAGAAAAACATTCAATGCAAAAGCCTTGAAATTCCATTTCTTATCAATACGAATATCCAACTGATTAAAGGGTGCAAGTCTTGAATCCTCCAATCGGGAATAATCAAGCAATAGAATAGGGTAGGTAGCCAACGAAGCGTCGCTGTCAACAGGTGGAAACGGAGTTTCTCCAGCAAAACGATAACGTAAACTCAATTCCCAATTTCTTTTAAACTTATAACCTCCAGTCACTGAAATTAAATGTCTGCTATCCCAAACAGAAGGAAGATAGATGCCTGCAGCGTTTGTGAATTCACTTTTAAAGAATGTATAGGCCACAATGCCATAAAAATTCTTGCTCAGCTTTTGTTGGTATAAGAGTTCCAATCCATAACTTCTTCCTTCACCATCACCCGTAACTTCTTCATTGCCCAAGACCGAAAAGTCACCTCCTTTGTTTGCCAATGACACCCCATCTCTAACAGAGATTGGATAGTTGGTATAAAATTTATAAAATGATTCCAGACTTAATTTGCCCAACTCACCGAGTGTGTATTCTAAACCTAGAACACTGTGAAAATTTCCAATGTAATCAAGATTTTGATTTGCAAATTCTCCTTCCAAATTTTGATAACCAAGAATGGTATAAGGTGCTATTTTATAATATTGACCCAATGTACCATTCAATCTCCATTTTGCATTTTGATCAAGTGTATAACTGAATGAAAATCTTGGAGAAATGGTTTTAAACAGGGTATTCGATTGAGTGGTAAAGCTGTTGTCATCCATTCTCAATCCTGCTGAAATATTCAGCCGATCTGCAAAGAATGACTTTGTTGCTTGAACGAAAAGTCCATACTTTATAAAGTTGAGTTCTGTGTTATAACTCAATCCTTGATTGGCATTTTCTGTGTCATTATCGTAAGAAACATTGATTAAATTGGTTCCGGCCGTTAAGGTCCAGTTATTAACGAATCGGGTGTATTCGTAACGAAGTTTTTGTTCTGATTCCTGACTTATATTTTGGAAAACCAAGCCTTCCTCATTTTCATTATCACTAAATTGAGAAAAATCATTGTTCAAAATATTCATACTCAGGTAGGTGTTCATCACACCCTTTCCTTCTGCCATCCGATGCTTCCATCCAAGTCCTGCAGTGGTAGTCCATTGTTTAATAATTGGGACTTGTTCGATAATGGCCTGCTGCTCAGGATCAAAATCATCTGGAGACTTTATGCTGAAATCATCCACTGAACCGATCCCTGTCAAAAAGATCGTGTTTCGATCATCAATTTTGTGATTTATCTTATACTGGTAATCCCAATAATCTGGTCTGATGGGAAGTCCGATAAGCTCAAACAAAAACTGGAGATAACTTCTTCTGACAGAGACAAGATAACTGGTATTTGATTCCTCCTTACCTTTTTTTAACAACGGACCTTCAGTGGTCAATGCGGTTTCACTTGCACTCACTCTAATATTGGTTTGTCGCTGTCGTTGATTTCCTACACGTTGATCAAACTGCAAGACACCACTCAATGGGTTGTCGTATTTCGCGCCAAATGCCGAAGCAGAAAGTTCCACTCCTTCAATAAAATCTACATTCAACATTCCTACAGGGCCACCTGCACTACCTTGAGTGCTAAAGTGGTTTATATTCGGAATTTCTATACCGTCAAGGTAGTATACGTTTTCGTTTGGAGCACCTCCTCTGATGATTACATCATTTCTGAATCCACCAATCGAGCCTGATACACCAGGAAGACTTTGGACGACTTTTGCAATATCATTGTTTCCTCCCGGATAGGTTTTGATCTCTTCTGGTGACAAACGTTGAAGCGATAGGGGAGTCACCAATGAAGGCTGAAATGGATTTGCGCGCACGACGACCTCACCAAGCTCAAGACCACTTTCTGTCATTTCAAAATTGAGATCATCATTACCTTTGGATGTGACGATCAC
>JAHDDD010000222.1 GCA_020629535.1 Saprospiraceae bacterium | reverse complement strand
AGACCATGATCATTTATTTGAGGACAATCTAGATCAAGAGAGATGGTATTTGGGCTTCAATTATTATAGATATCATTCACATTATTAATGCGAAAATGTTGACTTCAAATGTATGATGGAATCGAATTGATCAAAATCCTCTCTTTTTATTTTTTCTAAAAATGGGCAGGCCAAACAAGAGTTTCTGCATTGTCGTTGTAAAATTATGGGCAATGATGGAAGAGGCCTTCAAGTCCGGATTTGGTCTTTTTCCCTGACCCAATCTTCGAATATGTATTTCATGCCACATGATATCCACAAATCCACTTTTGTCAATCACCTTGATACCAATCTTTGGGTTGGGCACATACAACTCCGTCAGACTCCCATCAAAAATTTTTCTCGGTAATTCTGGATACAAGGTAAATGGCCTTGCAATACCCACAATATCCAACGCACCTTGATTAAGGGCCTGTTCCATTGCCGCTGTAGTTCTAAATCCTCCAGTGAGCATTAAAGGAGTATTTATGAATTTTCTCACCTTTTCTACATAGTCCAAAAAATATGCTTCTCTTTCGCGAGTGCTTTTCTTTTTGCTTGAGCCGATCATGGCCGGTCTCTCGTATGTGCCGCCACTAATTTCAATCAAGTCCATGCCTTCACTTGCTAGTATCTTTACCACTTCCATCGATTCATCTTCAGAAAAGCCTCCTCTCTGAAAATCAGCTGAATTTATTTTTATCCCAATAGGAAATTGATCTCCAACACGGGACCGGATATTTCGATATATTTCTAAAACAAAGCGCATTCTGTTCTCTAAACTGACTCCCCATTTGTCTTTCCTTTGATTGGTCAATGGGGACAAAAATTGGCTTACCAAATAACCATGAGCTCCATGAATTTGAACACCTGTAAAACCAGCCTCTTTGCAAATTTCTGCAGATGTCCCAAACCGATCGATGATTTCTTCTATTTCAGATTCGGTCAAAGTTCTTGGTTTTTTGAATAAAAAAGACATGCCTTTGATATTGGTGCTCACTGATGAAGGAGCGACCACTTCTTTGTTGATAGGACTTAAAGCTTGTCGTCCTGGATGATTGAGCTGAGGCCATAAATGAATGCCACTGTCTTTTACAACATTTGCCCATTGGCTTAATAATTCAAAATTTGATCTGTCTTCAATGATGATGTTGCCAGGTTCACCAATGGCGCGTGCATCTATCATAATGTTGCCCGTCATCATCAGGCCAGGACCTCCATTTGTCCAACGTTCATATGCATGTATGAGTTCTTTGTTGGGGGCATGATCTTTTGGAGACATGTTTTCACACATCGCTGACTTTGCAATTCTGTTTTGCAGAATGGCTCCGCAAGGTAGGGTGATTGGTTTTTTTAGATGCATTTATTTATTCTTTACTCTTCCTTTTTATATATCAATATTTGATCAGCATTTTTTGGTAATACGATTCCGAGTTGCTCCGCTACGCACAGTATTTTATTTAATTCATCCTCATTTTGCAAGGCTTTAGATTCACCAAACAATGGTTCTCCAATGTCCACCTTAATCACTTGATCATTATAATTGGGTGACGCGACTACATACTCTCGTATTTTCTTGCCATTCTTGTAATATTTGAAATCAAAAGACTTATCTACATCGCCGGCAGTACACGAAAAGATTTCATATTTTTCACCCAATTCATTGATTTGTTCTCTAAAACTTTGTTGATGCCAAAGTGAATAAAAATAATTGTCCATAATATGGACCCAACGACCATCGCGATGTAGGTAAATGGTATTCCTATCATCTAATGGTACTTCTTTTACAAGCTTATAATTGTCTAGTTTAAACAATGCTAGTATTTCTTTATCAGTCAATGCATTTACATCATTGATAAAGGTGAAAAATGGGCAACCGGGTAAATAGTATTCTCTTTTCAAATGGTTGGTGTCAATCCAAAGCTTGTTATGCTCTAAATTAAAAAATTATCTTTCACCTACACATCTGTTGGTAAGTCTTCTGTTGTCAGTATCATCAATTGGGTGGGCATTGAGAACTTCATTGGTTACATGACCAGACTTTTCAAAATGAGGTCCTTCTTCACCACAAATATGACATATCGTTAAACGTGAATTCGAAGGTATATCTCATAGATTGCTCGTATGCGTCAATACGTATGTTTTCGTTATTGACATTTTTCAGATACAATTTGAAGAAAATTATTGACTATGTCGTAATAAGTTTCTGACAAATGTTATTTTTAATCATATCAATCCTACACCAACTTTGTTATGAGAAACTTGACGAAAATAACCCTTCTTTTGCTTATCATTCTTTGTGGCTCTTTGTACGGTCAAAAACCCATTGATAATTTATCCCCATTGACTATCAATGATTTAATGACCATGCCGAAGCAAGACAATGCCGCTCTTTTAAAAGTATTCGAAAAGGAACTTGAAGAACAAGGGCCACTCAAATTTGCAGTTCCCATTGACGTAAGCTATAAAATCGACAATGCAGGTATTTGGGAATCTTCTTCTTCAGGCAAAGATGTGTGGAGGCTATATATAGAATCACAGGAAGCCAAGACTCTCAACCTTGGATTTACAAAATATAACTTACCAACTTCTGCCGAATTGTATGTGTACAATGAGGATAAATCAAACATCATAGGACCATTCTCTGCAAAAGACAATGCAGAACACAATCAATTGTGGACACCAATAATCAGAGGTGAGCGCATCATCGTTCAGTTAGAAATTGATCCGGAACAAAAAGAAGAAATCGAATTGCATCTTACCAAAGTGAATCATGATTTTGTGGATATCACCAAATCATTTTCAGGTTCTTGTAATGTGGATGTTGAATGTGGAGAAGCCGATGGGTTCCCACAAATTGAAGCTTGGAGAGATCAAATTAGATCCGTTGTGGCGTATCACGTCAATGGTTTTGCGACATGTTCGGGAGCGATCATAAATAATGTCAGAAAGGATAAAACACCTTATCTATTGACAGCAGATCATTGTGGAATTTCAGAAGGCAATGCCCCAACAGTAGTCGCCTATTTCAATTATGAAAACAGTACTTGTCGTACTCCCGATGGAACTCAAAGTGGTTTAGATGGTGATGGAGACTTGAGCCAATTTCACACGGGTGCCATCTTCAGAATGAGCTACTCCGCATCAGATGTTTGTTTGATTGAACTCGATGATGCAATTGATAAAGATTTTGAAGTTTACTATAGTGGATGGAGCCATGAGAGCCCGATCACTCCTGCTGCGATTGGAATTCACCATCCAGGTGTGGAAGAAAAGCGGATCAGTTTTGAAAACAATTCCACAACAGTGGATGTCGAGTTTGGGCAAGAAGCATATGTTCGAGTCAATGATTGGGATCTTGGAACCACAGAAGGAGGTAGTTCAGGTTCTCCTTTGTTTAATGATGAAGGTTTGATTATTGGCCAATTGCGTGGAGGACTTGCAGCATGTGGCAATGATGAATACGATGTGTATGGCTATTTTGGTCTTTCATGGACAGGAGGTGGAACAGCATCAAGTGCATTGCGTTTTTGGTTAGATCCGTTCGGAGGAGGTACCGAGTCTCTAGAAGGGCTTGATGGTAATATCACCATTGTTGCAGATCAATCTAGTTATGAAGCATGTGTCGCATCTCAAAATTCTTTGACCATTCCATTCAGTTTGTCTGAAGATTTTATAGGTCCGGTCACGGTTGAAGTCTCAAATCTTCCTGCCAATGCATCCGTGCTAAGTATTGATTCAGGTATAGCTCCGGGGTCTAATGGGTCACTTGTTATTCAAAACCTTTCAGCCGTTGCTCCGGGAGATTATGAAATTTTACTCACTGCTACTGATGGAGAAAATAACTCAGAAGATGTTGTACAATTGTTGTTTGATGTGTCAGCACCTACGTCCATACAGTTAATGGCTCCTGCCAACAATGAGGAAGATGTTTCTATTTTCACTTCATTTGCATGGACATCAAGTGCAGCCAGAACACATGAATTTCAGCTGAGCCTGAATCCAGATTTTTCTCAACTTGAAACAAACGAAACAGGATTGGAGTCACCAAGTATTGACTTAGATCTCCAACCTGATCAAAGATATTATTGGCGAGTCAGGTCATTTAATCAATGCGGAAGTTCTGCATGGTCAGAAACATATTCATTTTCAACAGAATTGCGGGTATGCGTTACACTCAACTCCAATGATGTTCCACAGGAAATATCTGACGATGGGCCAAATACAATCACCTCAACGATCGCTGTAAATTATCCGATTTCGGTCTTAGATGTCAATGTTACCAATGTTGACATAAGCCATTCATATATCGGAGATATAAATTTGTCACTGGAAAGTCCTGCAGGCACAAGTGTGCAATTACTGTCTGGTATTTGCGGGTCATCTGATGATATGAATCTGGGATTTGATGATGAATCACAGATTGATGGTATCTCATGTCCACCAATAACAGGGCAATTGTTTAAGCCGGAAGAGACCTTAAGGACTTTCGCCAATGAGAATGCCCAAGGTATTTGGCAATTGGTCACCTTTGATGACGCAGATTCAGATGGCGGTACATTGAATGCATGGTCAGTGCAAATCTGTTTTGGCTCCACCAGTGAAGTGGCTCTTGTTCCATATGAAAGAAATACCTTTGCTTGTACAGGAGAGGACGTAGTACTTGAATTCTATTATAACGTTCTTGACGCCAATGCCATCGTTGAATTGCAAACGCCTTCAGGTACAACCATTGAATCTGAGGCAAATATTCCCAATCTAACGGATGAAGGGGTTGGTTCTATTCGAGTGTTGGATCTTAGCACTTTTGTATCAGGGATAAATGAAGTATACATTGTCGTAAAGGATGATTCAGGAAATATTCTGGCAGAAACGCCTGTCAGTATCAATTACATCTCATTGCCAGGAGTATCATCAAATATCAATGTCACAGTTGATGATTTATTTGTCAATGAGGTTACATGGACCGGACCTGAAGATACTGATTACATCATTGAAGTTTCAGACGAAGCAGATTTTAGCAATTTGGTATTTACAACCTTCACAACAGATCGAGAGTATACTCAACCTTTTCCACTAGAAGAAGGAGATTATTACATTCGAATAGTAGGGTCAAATGAATGCGGATCATCAACATCAGCTTCTTCTACATTTAGCATCCTTGGTTTATCTTGTTTGGGGCAAAAACAGATCAATGTTACCCGACCACAAAATCCATCTCTTGATCCGAATGGTCCATATTTACCAGGAGAGCTATTGCATTTTGAAGGAAATATAGAGTTTATTGTCGATGGGATTGACGAGGGAAATAATTGTGTCTGGTTTCAAGGGCTGGTACCTAGTTTCGGAACTGCTTTTGATCTAAATTTTGCAGATTATCAAACTCAAGGACCAACCGATGCTCAATGGTTTGATGGAGGGAATGTAGATTATAATGTTTCCAGTGATGTGTTGGGTTTAAGAACAGATTGCAATGGTGAAAGTGTCTTAGAATACCAAGGAGGCGGACTGGAACCGGGGACATTATTACCTGGCGGTTGGTGGTATGTGTCGGATGGTGCTGATAGTTGCGCCAATGATGGTGATCCGGACAATATGTGGGGCCTGATTAGTAATTGTAATACAACTGTAGATATTAGATTTGAATTCGATCTGATTATCAATAATTTTTCAAATCCAGCACAACCAGACCCATGTGAATTGGATTTAAGTTTGTCATTATTTACATTTTCAGATGGAGAGACCGGCTGTTGGAGCAATACGGCTTGTAATGCTGATGTCCCACTTTCGTGGAATGGTCAAATCGAACTGCCTAATCCAATAATTTCTTCAAATGTGCAAAGTACAAGTTTGGGTTGTCAATCAGGGGCACCACAAGCTCCTGTGTTTACTGTCAATGATCCCTGCGACTCTCAATCTACAGTCTCTGTAACAGACAATGGCGTCAGTCAAAATCAATGCATCTTCAGCCAATCTTGGACCGCAACGTATACGAGTCCGTGTGGAATTACAGCTGATCCAGTGACCATAAGTTTGACCTGGGAAGAAACCATGCCTGCCGTGATCACGGCTGAGACGATGGATGGATTTCTCGGTTGTACCGCTTCACCACCTGCACCCACATTTACACTGTCAAATCAATGTGATCAAAATGCCGTGCCTACCGTTAGTGTTCTTGATGTCACCGAAAATGGTTGTGAATTCGAACAAAGATGGATTGCAAACTATACCAATTCATGTGGAGTAGAATCAGAGCCAGTGATTACAACATTATCTTGGACTATTCCATCAGAACCAATGATTACATCTTCAAGTCAAAGTCAAAATCTCGGTTGTTTAAGCGCAAATCCTACAGATGAGCCAACATTTATTGTTGACGATGCTTGCGATGCATCCGCCATGCCGATAGTAGGGACGACTGGGGTGGTTCAAAACGGTCTGGTATTTCAACAATCATGGACAGCAAATTACACCTCTTCTTGTGGAACTGTCGCAGAGCCAACTACAATAACCTATTCTTGGGGCTTGGCAGATACAGCACCGGAAGCGAATATCATTTCTAATCCAGATCTTGTTTTGGATTGCCAGATAATAGAAATTGAATTGTTGACCATACCTGAAGACGATGTGAGTTATAGTTGGGTATTGGCAAGTGGGGCGACTGTCTCAGGTTTTTCAATCACAGTTGCTGAACCTGGAACGTACCAATTAAACGCTGCGCACGATATTACGGGTTGCACTTCATCTTCAAGCACTGAAGTAGTTTATGTCGATAACAGCATGACTTTTTATCTAGACACGGATGGTGACGGATACGGTGATCCTTCAGCACCTGAAAGCGGATGCGTATTATTGGACGGATTTTCCTTAAACAATGAAGATTGTGATGATCAGGATGCATCTATTAATCCAGGCGCTGAAGATATTCCTGATAACGGCATAGATGAAGATTGTGATGGAATAGATGCAACCAATTCAAATATTGACGGAGATGGAGATGGAGTGCCAGCCAGTGAGGATTGCGATGACAGCAATGCTGAAATATATCCTGGGGCAACCGAAGTTTGTGATGGCATTGACAACAATTGTGATGGAGATATTGATGAAGGATTGTTGATG
>JAHDDD010000221.1 GCA_020629535.1 Saprospiraceae bacterium | reverse complement strand
GAGAGGCGAGAATTATCACACATAAAGGTGTCGCGCAACAAAGTGGTCTCGCAACGAAGTGGTCTCGGGAAAAGAGGCGAGAAGCGAGAAGCGAGAAACGAGAGGCGAGAAACGAGAGTGGTCTCGCAACAGAGTGGTCTCGCAACGAAGTGATCTCGCAACGAAGTGATCTCGCAACGAAGTGATCTCAAAAAAGTGGTCTCGAAACGAAGTGGTCTCGGGAAAAGAGGCGAGAAGCGAGAAACGAGAGGCGAGAATTATCACACATAAAGGTGTCGCGCAACAAAGTGGTCTCGCAACAAAGTGGTCTCATAGAACATCTCCCAAATAGTCTTCGATCAGACTTTCAGAAACTTTGTAGCTATCAATGATTCGCATGCCTTTCATTTGGACGGGTTTAAGATCTTTGTTGGTGGTGCTGCCATTTTTTATATTCATCATGCTGCGCAGTAATTTTTTGTAGTTTGTTCCACGCAAATATTTCAAATAAAGGAGATGTCGATTTTCATCGGAATCGAGCTGTTCATGAGGAGTACTTTCCAGAGATCTCAAATCAAAAGTGGGCCGACCATTGACTTTTAAAATAGAGTTTGTCATTTGGATCACATCCGTATGCACTTTTTTTTGCAATGAAAAAATGGTTCCATCTTTGGTTTTCACTTTGAGAGACAAAATATTTTCATCCCCCAATTGCAAAGTGCTGTAAGATATATCACTGAAGTCATTGTCTAACGCGACAAAAGCCGTGCTACCTAAGGTAAATAATTTTCTATCATAATGACCCGTGAAAATATAGCTTGGTTGGAAGTCAAAGAGATGTATGCGTCGTTTCAATTGACTGTGTGCCACAAGTATATCAATATTCTGATCTAAGGTATTTTCCTTGAGCTCACGTATTCTTGTCTTTGTCAATGTATCAAAGAAATTGATACCATAAAAATTGACACCGTTGGTGCTGACCAACTTCCCAGAAATTTCATTTACGAATTGAAAATCTGAACTATAGTCTTGAACCAGCTCGTAGAATTTATCTTCGTCATGATTGCCTGAAATATAATAGCATTGAATTTTACGTGATTCCACGTATGTAAGCAACATCAAAAAGGCATAATGAAATCCATGTCCGCAAGATCCATCACCTGTGACATCACCAGCGAAAATGACCACCTCAGGTTTTTCATTGATAATAATATCAAGATATCGCTTGATACTTTGATATCGAGGTTTTTCAAAATCAGCATATTTGAATTTGAGTAATTCTGTTTCAGTGATCAATCTTAGGTGTTGATCCCATCCCAGATCCGATAGTACGAGAATTCTCATGTAGAAATCAATTGCTATATAAAGGTGGGACGAAGTTTTGAAAAAATGGTGGAATTGAGAAAAATTAATCTTATTGATTATATTTTATTAACTCAAGTTTCTACACTTATTCATTTTCTTTTTTTGTCTACCGCACAAAAAATGAAACAAAAAAAACCCACCACTGTAAAGCCTTGACCTATAAAATTTTCCCTCTGCACACAGGCAAAACTCGTCGCATACGCTCCTCAGACAGTTGCCTGACTTTTCTGCTCAACTCCAAAATTATTACTTAACGGCCAATTCTTTAATGCGAAATTTCCTTCTTGAATAAATTGATCATTATGGTATTATTGAAAATTACACTCAATTATTTTGATGCCTTTTATTCTGATATTCCTAAGATAGCTCAAGTTTCGGTAGTTAAATTGAGCGTGAATTAGGAGTTATAACCGTCTTTATATTCGTTATACTCACAAGATTCAGAAAGAAAAAGAAAAAGTTCGAAGCAAATTTAAAGATATGAATACATATATAAGATGAAATACTCAGTGAATATGCCGTCATATATAATGTTGTTATCGCCTTTTTTAAGCAGCATTGACTTTTCCTTTAGTCTTTTTAAGATCATATTCACGGCTGAATGCTTCTGGCCTCATTCTGAAACGTTTTGATAATTTCATTACCATCCGTTTACTGATGTTTCGTTTGTAATTTACAATTTCAGTTATAAGTTGTCTCGAAACTTCTATTTGACGAGCCAGTTCAGATTTCGATATGTTATTCACCTCCATCAAACTAACCAATAACTCTACTGGACTCATACGTTTAGGATTTCCTAATTCTTCAATGGTTCGTTTGTCATAGTCTTCGATCAAAACTAATAATAGTTCTATTTTGTCTTGATCCTTCTTAAGTTCTTTGTAAGCTAATTTCTCAAGCAGGTTACAATATTCTGTATATTGTTTTATATTCTTAATTCTTTTAAATTCCATATATTATTATTTAAACATATCTATTGAGCACGCATCTACTTTGTCATATTCAAGGTGTGTTCCAACAAATTTAACAAACTGTATACATCCTAATTTGGAAAAATGATAACCTACAATCATTCTATATTTGTTGTTGAAAGACAACTAATGCAGATTAGATTAAAAGTCATCGAAATAAGGGAGTGCAGAAACTTGAGTTAGTTATGACCAAAACTAAACACCGCCTTCTTTACTCTTGCAATTACAAGGATATGTTTAATTTTGCACCCTAATCTAAACAAGTGAATAAGATCATATATATAATAATAGCCGTCAGCATGCTGATTGCATGCAATCAAAATCCAGAGCGTCCTGATCCTGCCATTCAAAAAGATCCCAATGCCATTGAATTAAAATTGGAGGAAATATCTGTTTTCAAGGCAAAAAAAGATGGAAAAGAAGCCACCAAAGGTGAATTAACTTATAAAGAAGCAAAACTCTATACTGGAAAAGATCAGCTGAAAGAGCAATGGTACTATAATAAGCAAGGACAAATCACCACCAAAGAAAAATTTTCATTGGATGGAAATCCATCCCAACCAGATTCTTCATTTTTTTATACCCTGTCTGATTCGCTTTTGAGTTATTACACCTTTAGATATGATAAAAAAGGGAATCAGATTGCCAGATTCTCATTTGATGGATATACGGATGAATTGCTCAGGCAAGAAACATTTCAATATGATGATAACGGAAATAGAATTGGACGGAATATCATCAGTGCCGATGATGTCGTCGTGCGAAGCTATAAATTCAAATTTGATGATGAAGGCAATGAAAGTTCATATCAAGTATTCAATAACAAAGGAATTGAGATCTCTGGTGAGGAATACAAAATCACAGAGAGAGACGATGATGGTCAATGGACAGAAATGTGGGGCTTCAAGGATGATGAACCCGTAACCATAAAAACAAGAAATATCAAGAAATACGTACAAACACTAAAGGAGATAAAGCAATGAGCATTGATTACGAATATATAGAAAATTACTGGAAGAGATATTGGGAAGAGCACGGCACATACACTGTATCAGATGATAGTGACAAACCTAAATACTATGTGCTAGATATGTTTCCCTACCCTTCTGGGGCTGGCCTTCATGTTGGTCACCCATTGGGTTACATTGCCTCTGATATATTTGCACGATATAAAAGAATGAAGGGATTTAATGTACTCCATCCTATTGGTTTTGACTCCTTTGGATTGCCAGCAGAAGAATATGCTTTGCAAACCGGAATTCATCCTGCTGTTTCTACCAAAAACAACATGGAACGATATGAACAACAACTCAAGAGTCTTGGCTTTTCATTTGATTGGTCTCGCAAGTTGTACACAAGCGATCCAAAATATTATAAATGGACACAATGGATTTTCACTGAATTGTACAAACATTACTTTGACAATGAAAGCCAACAAGCCAAATCCATTGATGATCTAGTAGAGATTTTTAGTAAGGAAGGAAACACCAAAGTCAATGCAGCCTGCGGATCTGATGAAATATTCTCATCAGATGACTGGAACAAGATGGATGCCAAAGAAAAAGAAGAAGCGTTGATGAACTACCGTCTTGCCTATCGCAAAATCGGCTATGTAAATTGGTGTGAAGAATTAGGTACCGTGCTGGCCAATGATCAAGTCAAAGATGGTGTTTCTGAAAGAGGTGGCTATCCTGTCGTTCAAAAAGCCATGACACAATGGTACTTACGTATCACCGCATACGCTGAGAGATTACTCAATGATCTTTCAACCATCCAATGGAGTGACGCACTGAAAACCATGCAGACCAATTGGATTGGAAGATCAGAAGGGGCAAGTATATTTTTCGATATTGATGGAAACAATCAAAAGATCGAAATATTTACCACACGTCCTGATACTATTTTCGGAGCCACTTACATGGTGCTGGCACCCGAGCACGATTTGGTGAGCCAACTAACCAGTGACGATCAAAAAGAAGCCGTAGAAAAATATGTAGCCTACGTAAAATCCAAATCCGAGATTGATCGAATGGCAGAAAAAGAAGTTACGGGTGTTCCTATTGGAGCCCATGCCATCAATCCTTTTACCAATGAGAAAATTCCAATCTGGATTGGCGAATATGTGCTAAAGGATTACGGGACCGGTGCCATCATGGCCGTACCGAGTGATGATGAAAGAGACAATGCTTTTGCCAAAAAATTTGACATTCCCATCATTGATGTGGTTGATAAATCCAAATATCCTGGAGCTACCCTATCTGATAAATTGGGCATCATGATCAATTCAGGTTTTATGGACGGTATGGAAGTACCCGACGCCATCAAAGCTGCCTGCGCTAAGGTGGAAGAAATGGGTATTGGTGCCACTAAAATAAACTACAAATTAAGAGATGCAAATTTCAGTCGTCAAAGATATTGGGGCGAACCTTTCCCAATGGTCTACGACAAAGAAGGTCTATCTCATACAGTTGAACTTGATGCACTTCCAGTAGCATTACCAGAAACAGAAGATTTCAAACCTGGCAGAGAAGGAAAGTCTCCTCTCTCCAGATTAACGGATTGGGTAAATACGTCGGATGGCCTAACCAGAGAAACGGATGTTATGCCTGCGGTGGCTGGTTCATCATGGTATTATCTCAGATACATGGACCCGAACAATGATGAAGCATTTGCTGATCAAAATAAAGTCAATTATTGGCAAGACGTTGATCTTTATGTTGGTGGTGCAGAACACGCCGTGGCCCACTTGATGTATGCAAGATTCTGGCACAAGTTTCTATTCGATAAAGGAAGAGTACCGACCAATGAACCGTTCAAGAAATTGGTGAATCAAGGCATGATTCAGGGAGTGATCGAATTCATTTATATGCAAAAAGAAAAAGTTGACGGAGTTTCAAAGTTCTATTGCAAAGGAATCGCAGAAAATCTGGAAGCTTCTACAGAATTGGTGAAAATACCTGTGCATATTTCTTTTGTCAAAGAGTATGGATCAGACCGATCTTACCTTGACACTCAAAGTATAAATCAATTTATCAAATGGCGTCCCGAATTTAAAGACGCAATTTTTGAATGCACCAAAGGTACATTGCAAAGTGAAAAATTCACGCCCAAAGCAAATGGCGAAGGTTCTCAATTGATCACACATTCTGAGATTGGGAAAATGTCAAAATCGAAATTCAATGTGATCAATCCCGATGACATTTCAGAAGTGTATGGTACTGATTGTTTTCGTATGTACGAAATGTTCCTTGGTCCGATCGAACAATCCAAACCATGGGATACCAACGGTATTGAAGGTGTGTCGAAGTTTATCAGAAAGTTTTGGTCTCTATATCTTAACGAAGATGGAAATTTGATTGCAAACAATGAAAAAGCAAGTGATGAGGCACATAAAATTCTCAACACGGCGATAAAAAAAGTAGAAAAAGATATTTTATCATTTTCGATGAATACCGCAGTAAGTGCATTTATGGTTTGTGTCAATGAACTTAAGCGAATCAAGTGTCATAATCGGGAAATACTCGAACCGTTGTTGAAGACCATTGCTCCTTTTGCTCCTTTCATTTCAGAGCACCTTTGGAATAAATTCGATCATCCAGATTCAATTCACCTAGACTCATACCCAGAAGTAAATGAAGAATACCTAAAAGAAAATAGCTTCACCCTACCCGTATGCGTCAATGGAAAGAAACGCGCATTGGTGGAGATCGCTGCTGATGCAAGCAAGGAAGAGATAGAATCTGCAGCGAGAGGCTTAAAGGAAATGTCTAAATGGTTGGATGGGAAAAATGTTGTGAAGACCATTGTTGTACCAAAGAAGATGGTCAACTTTGTGGTGAAGGGATAGAATAAATTCGCTTGCAAATTTTCGAATGAAGGAAATGATGGAATGTGGACAATGATGTGCATCTCGCTCAATCACGATTTCACGACTTCGCTCCTTATCGACAAGAAAATGATTAGAATTAAATTCTATGCCTTGCCCAATACTTATTATAAATATATTGCTTGGGCAACTTGCTCATCTACATCATAGATCAGAATGCCTTCATCTTTATCATTCAATGAGGCTAGGTGATGTCCTTCATGATTCCAAATTCCGGACTCCCCGCCGGCTTCAAAATTATCATGATAACCAAGGCAATTACACATCAAGATATTCATCGCATATTTTGAAGCCAATTGAGCATACCGGATTTTTGCCTTTTGCATGTCTTTCTTTGCTTTGGCAACAGATGCGATATAAATTTTTGTCCCCACCTCTTTATGGTACTTTACATGTTCATCTTGCAAACTTTCATAGCAAATTCCAATACCCAATTGAGCATCTGCGATGTTTATTGAATAATAATTATCTCCGCTCACAAAAAAAGGAAGCTCATCTTCGTGAAGAAAAATTTTTGAATACTTATCCAATTTCAATCTTGGTTTAAATATCAACATTGATATTTGGGGTTTGTTGGGTGTATATGTTGGTGCCCCAACCCCAATGATAATATTAAACTTATCAGCAGTATATTCCAGATCAGTCAGCAGTGGCTCGCCATCCATGATCTGATGTTTTTTCGCCATGGCAGGTTCATATCCGGTCAAGGATAATTCAGGAAAGAAAATTGCATTGACGTTTTTTGACGCAGCCCATTTAATAAATTCAATGTGCCTCTTTATACTTCTTGCGAGTTTTATCTGTGTTGATTTAATTTGGGCGATCGCAATTTTCATTTGATAGTTAATTATTGATACTAACGTAATGACAGTGTATGTTTAGCAAATTACTACACAATATATTAAATAATTACATATATATTCTCTACCTCTTTTCTCTAGTTGTAA
>JAHDDD010000220.1 GCA_020629535.1 Saprospiraceae bacterium | reverse complement strand
AATGCAACGCCGCCCGAATCTCCAGATTCTGAATAATCTCAGATTCTTGTTTGATCCACCATCGAAGCCGTTCATAGACTTGATCTTCAGGGAAATAATTCAAGGCCATTTTTACGAAAAGATGACCGTGCTTTGCTTCGGACGCCCAGAGCACCTTATAAAACCGGGCCATTTCAGGATCGGTTTGTGCATCAGCCACCATTTTGAACCGCTCTGCACCGCGGGTTTCGACAAGTGAAGCAATCAATAGCCGGTCCATGAATCTTTCATTTCGGCCAGAATGACAAAGTTTGAGGAGTGCTTTTAAATAAGGATCTTCTCCAATCGAATGTTGGAGTTGGATGCCACGCTTTTGCATAAGCTCATATACCTGTTGAAAGTGTTCGAGTTCTTCGATACCGGTTTCTATCAATTCAGGTATAATCTCAACACGATCAGGGTACTTTGCTACGAAACTCATAGCCATAGCGCTCGCTTTACGCTCACAATCTGCGTGGTCTTGCAAAAAAGAATCAAAGTCAGACATCACAGCATCAAGCCATTCCTGAGAACTGGCAACTTCAACATCAAGATTCAGTTTCATGAATTGATTTTAAAACTTCGATTGGAAATAGAAAAACAGTAAAATTAGGGCAACAACAGTAACCACAATCGTGATCTGGAAAAATTTCTTTTCTTGTTCTTTGTTCCTGATTTCTTGTTTTTGCTTTCTTCTGGATTTCGCCATAATACAAGAATTTATACTATGCTAAGATGCTGAAAAAATCGAGGATTACCAATACCTGCTTTTCAATTCGTAAAATTCTACGATTCTTGGGTCCACTCTGATGTCTTTTGGCCGTATTTTTTGGCTCAAAGTGATACCATCCAAGGTCCTGCACCGACTCAATGCCACATAAGTTTGACCATATTCAAAGGCACCTCTGCCAAGATCAACCCTGATTTTGTCAAATGTTTTGCCTTGGCTTTTGTGGATGGTGATAGCCCACGCCAGCTTTATAGGATACTGAGTAAAAGTACCGACAACCTCAGAACTAAACCGGTCCGGATTGTTTTGATCAACTTTATACTTTATGATTTCCCATTCAAATTGTTCCAGTACGATGGTGGCTTCGTTCCCTTGATCCTTTACTAGCACTGTAATTTCATCATCTCTGATTTTTAGAATTTTTCCAAGAGAACCATTGACGAATCTTTTGTTTATATCATTTTTGACAAACATAACTTGTGCACCTTCCCTAAGTTCGAGAATTTGATCAGTAGGGAATACCCGGGATGAAAAATCACCACTCACTTTTCCTTTAAAATAATGCGAACCTGTTTGAAGTTGATTCAACCTTTTTTGGTTTACAGCTTGGGCGGTGGCATTGATGCTACAAAGTGTGATATACAAATCTTCCGGATCGCTCAATGCATTTGGTTCATACCGTTCATTGATCGATTCCAGATCTTCCATGTCCAAGGTGCGGAGTCTAATTCGGTCCAAGAGTTTGATGAAGAATTTTTCAGTTTGACGATAGACCTTTTGTAACTCAATCATATGAAGATCAATCCATTGATTTTCAATGACCTTGGATGAAAAGAAATATGGTGAAGAATAGGCACTATTAAAATAATGTCGCTCAAATCCTGATTGGACGACAGGAGGCAATTGGAATAGATCACCAAAGGCAATGAGTTGCACACCACCAAAAGGCAAATCTATGCCCCGATTCTTCCTGAGAAACATATCAATATTGTCAAGCATATCTGCTCGGACCATCGAAATTTCATCGATGATCATCACATCCATTTTTTTATAAATCCAATGATTTTGAAGCTTACGAATGTCTTTAGAATGCAATAATTTTGGTGGAAACCGAAAGAATGAATGTATGGTTTGTCCTCCCACATTCAATGCAGCGATGCCAGTAGGTGCCAGAATCACACAGCGTTTTCTTGTAGTGCTTGTGAAAATATTCAGAAGGGTAGACTTACCAGAGCCTGCACGACCTGTTACAAAGTAATGATCGTTGGTTGTTTCCAGTTGGGTGAGGACATCCTGAAATTCTTTATCTAGTACTCTGGGTGCAAGTTTTTTCAAATTACATTAGATCTCTTTGATCAAATGTACATAAACGGGGAAATGATCACTGTATCCTCCTACAAAAGTATCACCTGAAAACGTTCTTTTCGGATATCCCTTATATCTTCCAGAGGCGGTCTTGAGGTATTTTTCGTCGTAAATTTCAGCCTTGTGGTAAATGAATCCATTTTCAGCATCTTTGATCAATCCTGGTGTTAATAAGATTTGGTCAAACAAGCTCCAAGTATCTCTGTATGCATTTGAACCAAAGCCTTTTTTGAACATAGCAAGCATCGGATTGAACATCATGTCACCTTTGACTTTATTTTTCTTATCAATGCCTTTGAGAATACCTGACAGACTTTCATCATTGGGATTGTCATTGAAATCTCCCATGACAAATGCTTTGACATTTGGCTCATGTACTCGGATTGAATCGATGATGGATTTGCATATGGCTGCACCTTTGTTTCTTCTCGGGGCCGTCTTTTTTTCTCCTCCTCTCCTGGATGGCCAGTGATTCACCATAAGGTGTATGCGTTCACCATCCAATTCACCTGTGACCATGAGAATATCTCGTGTGTATTTTCGTTCTCCTTTGTCGAATATTTCGATTGCGTAAATAGAGTCTTTGATGGGTTTGAAAATATCTGTTCTATAAATCAATGCTACGTCAATGCCTCTGAAATCCTGAGAGCTGTGGTGAATCAAACCGTAATTTCGGTCTTTAAGCAATGGATGATTGAGAACATCCATGACAACGGTATCATTTTCAATTTCAGCAACTCCCAATAATGCAATGCCTTTAGGATTCAATTCGGTCCCCAATTGAGAAACGACATAGGCCATGTTGGCTATTTTCTCGTTGTATTTATCACTGTTCCAGACTTTTGATCCTTGAGGTGAAAATTCTGTGTCTTTGACATTGGGTGTATCCAATGTATCGAAAAGATTTTCAAAATTGTAGAATCCGACAGTGACGACCTTGTATTGTGCGTCTTCTTGTGCTGTGCTTGATAAAATTCCTCCAAAGAGAAAAAGACAGATTAAAATGAGGTATTTGTTCAAAGCCTTGATTTTTTTACAAAGATGATGAATATTGACCTTAAAGTCCTTTAAAACCGCTTAAATATGTGTTAACAGACTGAGAAGCTTCAGCGATGAGAAAAGCTAATTTTTTTTATTTTATTCAATGTGCAGAAATCTCAAGAATTAAAACATTAAGAAAAATATAATCTGTTATTTCTTAATTATCAGCCACATATTTTCATCAATTCTGACTCGACATTTTTTAAAATTTTAAGAAGAAACAACTCACATTTCATAGTAACACAGATGTTGAAAACTATTACATATTCAACCATCACCTATATATGATATTTAAATATATTTGGCCCCGAAATGAGGTTAAAAGAATTAAGAATAAAAGGATTTAAGAGCTTTGCGAATGATACCAGGGTACTATTCAAAGAGCAGATTATTGGTGTGGTGGGCCCGAATGGCTCTGGGAAATCCAATATCGTAGATGCCGTCAAGTGGGTGCTCGGAGAGCAAAAAAACAGGGACTTGCGAGCTGACACCATGATCGATGTCATATTCAATGGTACACAGACGAGAAAGAAGGCTGGTATGGCCGAAGTCTCCATGGTCTTTGACAATACCAAAAACATACTTCCCACAGAATACAAGCAAGTTGAAGTAACAAGATTATTGTATCGTTCAGGCGATAGTGAATATCAATTGAATGGAACAAAATGCCGAAGAAAGGACATCTTAAATTTGTTTCTTGACTCGGGTATTGGATCAAACTCATATGCTATCATCCAGCTGGGTATGGTAGATGATATTCTTTTTGACAAAGACAATGCTCGTCATAAAATGTTCGAGCAAGCAGCTGGAATTTCTAAGTTCAAAGTACGGAAAAGAGAGACTTTACTCAAGTTGAAATCCACCGAAATTGATCTGGAAAGAATCAAGGACATTCTTCACGAGTTGGAGATCAACATGAAGTCTCTTGAAAAGCAAGCAAAGAGAACCAAGAGATATTATGAACTAAAGGAAAAGTATAAAACGCTTAGCATTGAGTTGGCAGCCAAGTCCTTTCACCATAAAACCGATCAACTTTCTGAAGAAAAAACCAAGCTTACCCAGGAAGAAGATGCTTACAGAAGCATCAAGAATAAATTGACCGAACTCGAAGCACAACTGGAACAAGCAAGGGCCGAAAATCTTGAAAAAGAACAAAGCCTAAGCGAGAACCAAAAGAAGTTTAATCAACTGAGCGATAATCTGCGTGTTAAAGAAAATGATAAACAGATCAATGAACAAGAATTAAATTTCAGTCAAAATGCATTGAGAAAAATTGAGCTCGGCATAGAACACGCACAGTCCGAACTCAATAATCTAAGAGACCAACTCAATCCACTGCATTCAGACCAACTACAATTACAAAGCCAATTGGATGCCGAGATGCTCGGTTTCAAGTCCATTGAAAAGCGATACAACGAAGTCAAAAGTTTGCTCGCTTCTGTGCAAGGAGACGAGGCTTCGAATATCTCCATTCTTCAAGAATATGAGAATAAGGTTTTTGACCTAGAGAAAAAACTCGTGGTTAGCGAAAATGATTTGGAACGAACCCAAAGTTTGTTGGCTAATCTCAGAGAGCAACTTTCGAAAAATGATCAGGAAGGGGTTGAACTTCAATCTCGATTAAAGGAAGTGAGTGCACAAGAAGATACGTTGAAAGCCGAGATCGATGGCATCGAAAAAAGATTGGCAGAAGCCAGAGAAAGGATGCGTGAATTGGATCAATTGATCGAGCAGAAATCTGATGAACTTTTCGGTATCAGTCGAAAGCTTGACTCAAAACAAAATGAGCACAATCTGATCAAAGACATGATCGATAATTTAGAGGGCTTCCCAGATTCAGCAAAATTTCTTGTCGAAAAATGGAAAAACATTCCTCTGCTTTCCAATATCATCGATTGTAGACCGGATTACAGAGCAGGTCTTGAATTTTATCTCCAATCTTTTCTCAATCACTTTGTTGTCGACAACTATGAAGAAGGTATTGCCGCGATTCAATTCCTAAATCAAAGCCAAAAGGGGAAAGCACAATTTTTCCTTCTTAACAGAATTCCATCATATCTCGCACCAGCAAATACACGCATACCGGGAGCAATTCCCGCTACCTCTGTTTTGCATGTGGATGAGAAATACAAGCCATTGATGCAATCTCTGTTGAACAATGTTTTCTTCGTTGAAAATTGGCAAGATTCATACTATCAATTGTTGGACGATGAAAAGATGACCATCATTGACAAAGGTGGCCGATTTATCATCAATAGAAAACAGATGACCGGAGGAAGCGTTGGTCTTTTTGAAGGAATGAAATTGGGTCGAGAAAAAACCTTGGAAAAGCTAGCTGAAGATATCAGCAGTTTAACAAGACAAAGACAAACAGTGGAATCAAGTTTGGATGAACTCCGAAAAGAAAGAGACGTCCTTGTTGAAGAAATAAAAGCAAAAGAAGAAAATTCAAAGAATGAACAACTCGAAAGACTCACCACAGAGCGGGTACAAATTGAAACACAACTTTCAGGAAAGACAGACCAGTTGTCGACGATCAATTCTGACATCACTTTACATTCTAATGCCATTTCAGAATTTAAGACTCAGATCGAATCCTTGAGAGGACAAAATCAGACTGCAAGACAGGAGTTGGATCGATTCAGATCTGAAAGAGAAGTGGCGACAGGTGAGATCGATAAGATAATGACTGAGTCGCAAGATTTGTCAGAAAGATACAATGCTGCCAATATCTTGGTACTCAAAGTGCAAAACCAAATCGAGACCTTGCAACAAGATGCAAGTTTCAAACAAGAACGAATCCAACGTTTGGAAGAAACGGTTGTCAATAATAGCAACGAAAGAAGTTCTTTAAGCGAGAAAATTGCCCAATGCAAAACGATTGCGGGTAGCCTTGAAGAAGAATTGACCAAACTCTACACAGAGAAAGAAGCCATGTCACAAGAGCTCAATTTATACGAGCAAAATTATTTCTCTGAAAGGTCTGAAATCAATGAGCTTGAAAATGAAGCTCAAAAGAAAAGAAGAGAACTCAACGAAAAACAATTGTATATCAATGAGTTCAAGTCAGACCTACAAAATCTCGAATTTGACATACAAGGAATCCGTGAGCGATTGAGTATTGAGTTTAGCATGGACAAGGAGGAAATCCAAACACTGCTACAAAACGCAAAAGGTGAAGAGATAGAAGAAGGGATGGAAGAAAAAGTCGCCAGACTGAAACACAGACTTGAGAATTATGGTGATATAAACCCAATGGCTGTACAAGCCTTTGATGAAATCCAAGAGAGATTTCTCATGATTGAAGGACAGCGTGATGATATTGTAAATGCAAAAGCATCTTTGCTCGAAACCATTGAAGAGATTGAAGCCAGCGCATCTGATAAATTTTTAAATGCCTACAATAAAGTCAATGATAACTTCAAGGTTGTATTCCGAAGTTTGTTTACTGAAGATGACAGCTGTGAATTGATACTTACCGATCCTGAGAATCCTCTGGAATCTAAGATCGAAATCATCGCAAAACCAAAAGGGAAGCGACCAAGAACGTTGAAACAATTGTCAGGTGGTGAGATGACTTTGACAGCAACAGCATTGTTGTTTAGCTTGTACCTTCTAAAGCCTGCACCTTTCTGTATTTTTGATGAGGTCGACGCTCCGTTGGATGATCACAACATTCGAAAGTTTACAAATCTAATTCGTGAATTTTCCACAGATTCACAATTTATCATCATTACCCACAACAAGTCTACCATGGCAGCGGTCGATACATTGTACGGCGTTTTCATGCAAGAAAAAGGTGTCTCGGGAATCACCGAAGTTGACTTCAGAGAGTATGAGCACAATGAAATATTCCAGTCAGCGAATGTGAATTAGGTGAGAATGTGGGGATGAGAGAATGATAATAATCTAGATTTTGTTTTTGTATAGTTAAAACCATGCCTGACTTGGTTAAATGGGTGTTAAGTGATTGCAGACGGGGACTTTGCTAAGTATTTTGGATAGTAAAAGGA
>JAHDDD010000219.1 GCA_020629535.1 Saprospiraceae bacterium | reverse complement strand
AAGCTACAAAGTAAACACAGCAGAGTCAAATAAGAAACAAGATTTTTTCATCCAGCTAGAATATGGCCAGCATACCAAAGGTCAACTCATCTGGCAAGAAGGTGTAGTGACTTTCAATGGAACACCAATGATTGAAAACACCGATTACAGAGTTAGTGGTAGCTTCAAATTAGGAAAATACATTTCAGACAAATTCTCTATGAGCTCTGGACTCGATTTCAACGTGCAAAGTGTTGATTTCAAAATAGGAGAAGAAACTACAGGTCAGGCAATCCAAAAGCAGGTTTATCAATTTTCAATACCACTCATGGTACAGTACGATTACCTTAGGCTTGATAATCTCAGCCTTTTTGCAGCAACTGGAATGAGTATGGATTTCAACCCTAATTTTTCAGAACTTGAGGATACATGGAATCAATATTCCTTATACGCATATGCCACAAATGATGAAAAGTTGAGACTTAATGCCATCGCTTCAACCGGAGTAAATTACCAAGTGGTTCAAGGACTTGAGTTGGGTGTATACGTCAAATACAATTATGCTTTCGAAAATTTAAATACCTTCAATTATTTTATCGAAAGTGATGAAGTCAGTACACAAGGCACACAAGGAAATACAGTTGCTACGGCTTCCTTGAAGAGCAATCTATTTAGTTACGGAGCGACAATGAGGTATTCAATTTGGAGATAGGAGAATTTATTTCTCTCTTGTCACAATGAAATCGACAAGGTCAACCAAGGACTGCTTCGCCTCAGACTCAGGAACAATTGACAGTAACGCCAATGCTTCATCTCTGAATTGATGCATCTTCTCGGTGGCATATTCTAAACCTCCATTGGCATGAACATAGTCAATGATCTCTTTTACTTTGGTAGGATTCTTACTGTCTTTGCGGATATAACGAATGTACTTTCTCCGAGTAGATGGATCGGCTTTACTCAATGCATGGATTAACGGCAAGGTCATCTTCTTTTCCTTGATGTCAATACCTCGTGGCTTGCCAATTAAATTTGTTCCATAATCAAAAAGATCATCTTTGATCTGAAAAGCCATACCGATCTTCTCTCCAAATTGGAACATCGTCTCCACCAGTTGCTCATCTTTATTGGTAGAAAATGCACCTGCCTTACATGAGGCTGCAATCAATGATGCCGTCTTTTGCCTGATGATATCAAAATATACATCTTCCTTGATATCGAGCTTTCTTGCTTTCTCCATTTGAAGAATCTCACCCTCAGTAATTTCCTTAACAGCTCCTGTTAAAATTTTCAATTGTTCATACTCATCATTATCCAATGCAATGAACAGTCCTTTTGTCAACAGATAATCACCTACGATGACTGCGATTTTATTCTTCCACAGAGCATTGATTGAAAATGCGCTTCTCCTTTGCAGTGAATCATCCACGACATCATCATGCACCAAAGAAGCAGTATGCACCAACTCTATCAAGGATGCTGCGGTATAAGTACTGTCATTGATTTCACCACAAGATTTTGCACAAAGGAAGACAAGGATTGGACGGACCTGCTTACCTTTTTTTTGCACGATGTAATGCATGATCCGGTCCAGCAATGGGATTTTTGATTTCATGGAGTCTCGGAAGTATTGCTCGAATTTTCCCAGCTCCTTTTCAATCGGTTTTTTGATAAGATTCAAACTTGTCCTGGACAAAGAGTAGCTTTTATTTACTGTAAATGTAACATAAATAAGCTAGTTGAGTTCAAATCTGACGAAAGCTAAGCACGAAAGACCTGAGTTATATTTTGGTATTCGCTCCAATCATTAACATAGTATTATCTTCTCCAAAGTCGACGATAAAGGTCTTCAGAAGAATGTATAAACAATGGGTCATCCATCAACTGATTCCACTTTTCCTTTATCATGATGTTTATCTGTAGTCTGGCATCAACTCTTTTGAAGGTAGGATTTTCAACCCACATTGGATGAGATTTCCAATTACAATTTATGTAGTTGATGGCTTTTACAACATCTCTATTTCTTTCAATTTCACGAAAAAATGGCATAAACCAACGCATCCATGCTTCATCTGCGTCAGCAGGCTTTTTCAAGTCCATCGGCTTTGTGTCTCCAGTAAATTTGGCATTGTAATCTGAAACCGTAGGTGAAGCTTCGGCAAGAAAAACCGGTTTACCTCTTTGTCTTGCAAACTCATACATTTGTATCTCCTTCCATCGATTGAAAAATGAAGCACCGCACCAATCCACATATTCATCACCCGGGTACCAAGCCCACAACTGATGGAGATCTGAAACCCAGCCCGTTGATTGCCAAACGTAAGCTACATTTTCTACACCCATCTCATCAAGTTTATCTTTGATCCTTTTATAGGCAATCAGATAATTTTCTCTATCATAGTTATTCCAGGCATGACCATCAAATTCATAACCTATTCGTAGAAATACGGGTCGGTTGCCTAAACTTTTAAACCAATCCCCCAGCTTTTCGATAAGATGATCCAATTCACCTGTGGCTACTTCTTCTTCATGATTGGTAAACCATAGACCGATAGCAAGTGCCATATTTCCAAAATCAGGATCAGCAATCTGTTTACTCATATTGCTATTCTCATCACCCCAATTGTCTGTCGTAAATACACCATCCAATCCTTTTAAAGTATAACCAAATGACTCATCTCCAGGCGAAAAATTGGTGTACATTGTAAATCCCGCCGGTTTTCTGAAATGATCGAGATATCCATCGTTATAAGGAGCTTCAAGTCCACCGATGGCCTCCATTTCTTGACCTACAAAAACCAAAACACCTTCTCCCTGTGGTTCAAACTTGGCCAATTTTCTATCTACAAAATCAGCATATGGATTTGGTGCTAATTCTACTCTTTCTCTTTGGCCAATAGTGATGAACGAAGCAAAAAATAATAACGCAAAAAATGAAACAAATAAACGCATACACCTAGGTTTCTTTATATTCTACCATTGAAAAGTTTGCCCATATATTTCCTCCTCTTAAATTTTGACAAGCTACTCCCACAAAGCAACCTGTAAATGCAGGTCGGTATCTTTGACCACCTTCTCTCACATAATCGTCTGACAAAATAGAAGCATCACATGCTTGTCCAATCTTCTTCCAATTGAATTCATCTGTTGAAAAATAAAACTGGAGTTTTGAAAATGTCATCACAACCTTAAACATTACTTCCTCATTCTCTAACTCAACTGGAGCATCAAGTAATTCCTTTGTTTCGAAATTATCAGTCACAATCAGTTGAATGCAATTCTTTCTCTTCGATTCATCGTAAGTTACAAAAAGATAATAATGATGCCCTGTATTATAGTACATAACTAGTCCAGCCATATGCTGAAAACTACGAGGTGCAAACTGAAGTTTTGTAGTATACTCAAATTGGAATGACTGAACTCTTCTCGCCACCAAACTTTGTTCGAAAGTGGATGCCAATGATTCTCTTCCCTTTAACTTTAAAAATTTGCCCTCGTATTTTATCCATGATTCTTCTGTGGGAATTCTAAGTGTTTGATAGTGTTCACTCAGAACGTCATTTTCAAAACAAAGGAGCTCCCATACTTTTTTTTCTTCATTTTTGTGAAAAAAATCAATGTCCACTGGAGGTAATTTTGAGCCGCCTTTCTGAATAGGCCATTGATTTTTATTCCATGTAATTTCTGATATGCAGCTTTCCCTTCCTAATATACATCTTCCTCTCTCGGTCAATGGTCTTGCACCAAGATAAACCGCATACACCTTACCGTCACTTGTCTCTACTAAATCTGCGTGACCTGCCTTTTGAATAGCGTGACTAGGCTCATGAGCAGCGGTAATGATCGGATTGTCCGGGTGTATTTGATATGGGCCTTCTATGCTTTTTGATCTGGCAATGCTCACAGCATGACCATATTCGGTACCGCCTTCTGCTGTGAGTAAATAATAATAGCCATCTCTTTGATATAAATGAGGACCTTCTGTAATTCCTAATTCAGACCCTTCAAAAATGAGCTTTGCCTCTCCTATCAGGCTTCCCTTCTCAGGACTGTATTCTTGCAACATAATTCCTCCAAAAAACTTCCCTCCCCGATGATCTATCAACATACTCAAAAAGTATTTTCTTCCATCCTCATCATGAAACAGAGACCCATCAAAGCCCATCGAACTAAGAAATATCGATCAGACCAAGGACCGTAAATACTGTTGCTTGTAATCAAAAAATTAGGAGTATCCTTCCACAAGCCATCGAAACTCCTCACGTTAGAATAGACGAGATAAAACATTCCAGCATGATGACTTAAACATGGCGCCCAAACACCACATGAATCTGGCACACCTCTTAAATCCAGTTTTTCTACCGTATTGAGCGGATGTGTTATCAGCTCCCAATTGGCAAGATCTGTTGAATGATGAATCTGAACACCCGGAAACCATTCGAATGTTGATGTAGCAATGTAAAAATCATCACCCACTCTAACAATCGAAGGATCAGGATTAAATCCTCGTAAGATCGAATTCTTTGGCATCTGAAATTATCTAACTATTTTCTCAGAGCTAAAACGAAAGCAAGGTCTAAGCAAAGTTATCACCCAGTAAAGTATACCATTACACCAATCACCACGGCAATCAACATGATTGAAGCAACAATATCTAGAATCGTATAACTGTTCTTTGCAGATGCTTTCTGCTCTTCTGTCAAAGTACCAAACGTCAAACCACTGATCTTCTCTTCAGATGGAGCCTGAGTAAATAGACTCACCACCACACCAATGAAGATATATATAATAAAGAGGAAGATCGCCAAATGAGCAAAATTGATCGAAGCAAAATCAGCCATCAATCCTACACTATTTTCATCGACAGACAATTCGGCGATGATTCTGGCTGCAGCAAATACAAGCCCCGTTAATAATGTTGTGATCGCAGCGGTAGAGGTCATTCGTTTCCACAAAATTCCCAATAAAAACACAGCTGTAATCGGCGGTGCGATATATGCTTGGACACTTTGTAAATAAGTATACAAAGTACCTTTAGACAATTCTTCAAGAAATGGCACCCAAAGGAATCCCACAACCATAACAATGGAAGTAGCTATTTTACCAATGGTCAATAATCTTTTCTCAGAAGTCTCAGGGTACAATTTTTTGAAAATATCCACTGTAAATAATGTCGAACTGGAATTGAAAACCGAGGCTAGCGAACTCATCAATGCCGCCATCAATCCAGCGGCAACCAACCCTCTCAGCCCTGTGGGCAGTAGATATTGAACCAATGCAGGAAAAACTTCATCACTCTTTTCATATGAAAGCACTCCTTGTTCTTTTAACACATAAGCTATGATCCCCGGAACAAGGAAAATGAATATAGGCAACACCTTTAGATAGGCTCCAAAGATGGCTCCTCTTCTTCCTATCTTAATATCGGCAGCAGCCAATGTTCTTTGTACTATGTATTGATCTGTACACCAATACCAAATACCCACGATGGTTCCTCCGATGACCATTCCGGTCCATGGAAAATCTGGATCTGACGATGGTCTCCACATATTAAAATGACCTGGGCCTGCAGCCGCCTTCAATTCTGCCCATCCACCCACTGCATTGAGTCCTAATATGGTGATAATAAATGCGCCAATGATCAGTATCACAGTCTGGATCGCTTCGGTATAAACCACAGCACGCATTCCTCCTAGTATCGTATACAACCCCGTTACCAAGACAGTCAGCAATGCACTTGTCATAAAATCAAGCCCAAGTAAATTGGAGATAACAATACCCCCCGCATATATAGTGACTGAAACCTTGGTTAGAATATATCCAAGAATAGAAAAGATGGATAGAAACCATCTTGACCTACTATCAAACCGCTTTTCAAGAAATTCTGGCATAGTAAATACACCACTCCGCATATAAAATGGTAAAAAGAGCCAGCCCAATAGAAGAACAATCCATGCATGTAACTCATAATGAGCCAAAGGCATATTACCAGCAGCCCCGGTTCCCGCCAATCCGACCACATGTTCTGAACCAATATTCGATGCAAAAATGGAAGCTCCTATGACAAACCATCCAACATTCCTTCCTGCTAAAAAATAGTCTTCTGTGTTCTTGTCTCTTTGCCTTACGACCCACCACGCAACACCTAAAAGAACTATGAAATAACCTACTAGTACAATCCAATCAAGGGTTTGAAATGTCATAACTTATATATGATTGTTAGTTAAATTTTCGAAAAGCTCTTACACCACTTAGTTGCTTGGGCTTTCCATGCTCGATGGCCAGCCGATGAAGTGAATTGAGAGTCAACTTATCCCACTTACATTCTTTCGTCTCTCTCCTATCAAATGTAACATATCTTGCGTTCTAGATTGTCTGTTACCTTATTTTTTTAAGATCAAATAAGACATTTCCACTGCTTGAATATAATTCACAGCTTAAAACAGGTTTAAGTTGATTTTTCACTTAAATATAATCGAAAAAATGAGTTTACGAGAAATTCAATGGTCCATTTGACCGACTCTAATCCATAGCCACATATGGCTTGCCTTTGATCACATTCCTTGATATGACAAGTCTTTGAATCTCAGAAGTACCTTCGTAAATTTGGGTAATCTTCGCATCACGCATGAGTCGTTCAACGTGATATTCTTTTACATAGCCATAACCACCATGAACTTGCACTGCTTCCGTTGCTGTTTTCATGGCCACTTCTGAAGCAAACAATTTAGCCATGGCTGCAGCTTGCGCATACTCCCGTCCCGTATCTTTCAACCACGCGGCTCTGTATACCAACATTTTTGCTGCTTCAATCTCCAAGGCCATATCTGCAAGTTTAAAGGCAATCGCTTGATGCTGATTGATCGGTTTCCCGAATGCTTGCCTTTCATGTGAATAGGCCAATGCCAACTCATAGGCTCCACCTGCAATACCAAGGGCTTGTGCAGCAATACCTATTCTACCACCATCCAACGTCTTCATTGCGAACTTAAATCCAAACCCATCTTCACCCAATCGGTGACTCTTAGGGACCTTTACATCTTGAAACATTACTGATGAAGTATCAGATGATCTAATTCCAAGTTTATCTTCTTTTACACCTGTACTCACACCTTCCCAACTAGCATCTACTAGCAATGCGTTAATACCTCTGTGCTTTGCTTCTGCATTGGTTTGGGCAATAACTACAT
>JAHDDD010000218.1 GCA_020629535.1 Saprospiraceae bacterium | reverse complement strand
TTTTCAATCGGAGAATCTCTATCAATGTCTATAATTTTGAAAACAATAGGAATCAACACTGTTTCACCAACATTTAAAATTCCAGAAGAAGTATACTCAACAATTCCCTGACTAACAAATGACCAATCAGGATTGTCAGCTGGATCAAATGCCAATTGTGTTGGATAGTAATCAGAAATTACAAACTTTTCAATATCTGTATTTCCTTGGTTTATTACAGCAATATCAAATGTCACCTTTTCACCAGGCTGATATGCTCTTTGTTCTCTGAGTTCTTTTCTTAATGCTATGTCAAGTACGTCCAATATAGCAACGTCATGATCGTCTTCATCAACAGTACCGTCGTCCATGATTTCATCATCAGTGCTTGAATTTGGTTCAGCTCCATTGTCATTAAACATATCATTATCAGCTTCAGAATCCATATCATTGTCTTCTTTCCCAAACTGATCGACTGTATGCGAAATTTCTGAATAGTTCATATACGTTCCAGCTGTTCCAGGTAGTATTTGGAGTTCAATAGGAACGGTCAAGTGTTCTCCTGGGAGTAGATTTCCAGTGTAAGTATATGTAGCATTGACACCATTCAATGACCAACCTGGATTTCTAGAAACATCGAATCCGAAATCATCATTTAGATAATCTGTGATTTCGATTTCTGTAGCCACCACATCACCTTGATTATAAATGTCTATGTTGAATGTCACATAATCATATACTCTTGCTGGTGTTTGGTCTTCAACAGTCTTCATCAAAGCCAAATCAAATATGGTTGGTACAACCAATCCAATATCATAGCTATGATCAACCAAGTCTCCTGTTACTGAAGCTGGAGTAATATGCTTTAGGTTAAGATCTGGACAGATTGTAGTTGATTCATCTAGGTCAGAACCAAGTACAGCATCTTCATTTGGATAGGTAACATTAAAGCTCCTACCATTGATCGAATATGTATTTGAAGCAAGATCGCATTGAGCAGGATCAAGTGCTATGTAATATTGTGTATTTGTAAACAAGCCATCATATACAGGATCCGTTAGTCCTGTATTACTGACATTGGTTTCATTAAAACTATATATACCATTTTGATCGGTACTTGTTTGACCGATCATATTGCAATTCTCGTCAAGTAGAACCAAGTCTACATTTGAAAGTGCTTCTTCGTTTGCATTTTGAATTCCATCTCTGTTTTCATCATTCCAAACAAAGTTTCCAATTTCTGGATTGATCTTTTGGCAAACAGCTGTGATTTCTCCAAATCCAGTTGCCTTTCCAAAGAGGTTAGTAAATTCATGATAATACAATTCAATTCTGTTTGCCAATCCACCATCATTGGTATTGTATCGGTGAAGACCTCCAGAGTATGTACTATTTATTGGGTCAAAAACTGTTGCAACTACTTCACCGGAACCTGGCAAAACAAATATTGAGCCCAGTGCAATTTCTCTATGGTAGTCAGGACTTCCAGGGAAAAAATCATTCCCAAAAAACTCACCACCACCAGGACCGTCTCCATTGTTTACTCCTGTGCCCACCATTGACCCAGCAGTACCATTAGATTCTAAAGTCCAAACTCCATTGTTATCCCAAACAACGAGAAGGTCAGGATATTGCTGGTCTACTCGTCCATTGAAGTCATTGCAAAATCTATGACCAATTCTATCCGTCAATGAGATAAGCATATTCCCATTATCAGTAAAATCAATATCTGTCAACCAATGAGAAGTTGACAATGCATCAGGTTCTGAATCTTGCCAGAAACCCAAGATATAATCTGTGGAAAATATTTGCGTGAATAGACCAGTAGAAGGATCAAACTCATACACAATTGCTTCTGAGTCTGCCGGATTTCTGGAGTCATATGCATCACATGTAACGCCAACATACAATTTACCTCTATGCATTTCAAGTGCGAATGAACGCATATTACCTCCGGTACATCCCGGATCAGGAATAGCATATGAAAAGGTAGTTGCTGCCGTTGGGCTGTTTGCAGAAAACTCAACCAATGAATTGGCTGCTATATTTATAACATACAATTTATTACCGTCATCTGAAATGACCAAGTTACCTAGTCCAATTTTACCTACCTGGGCTCCATAAGCACAGTCGTAAGCATCATTATTGGTCAAGGTTCCTGTATTGATTCCTAAGGTTGACAATTTTACAAAGAGAGATGTCGTGTTGGTATTGAGATCTGTTTTGAAAATTGCATCATGTCCATTCACCAAATGGGCATATTGTTTTACAAAGGCCGAACTAAACAGTGCGTTGTCTTTGTGACTGTGTGCCAGTCCCCAAATACTACCTGTTTCACCTTTGGTTGCCAATTTTGTAACTGGACTGCCAGGATTAAATTTGAAATCCATTCCCACTATAGTGGCCAAATCATTATTCTCTGATGAAGCACCTCGCACAAAACATGTTGTGGCTATCATTGGGTTGGTTGTACAACCACCATCTGCCAATGCCAATGCAAAGTTCAAATTGCATGCAGGAGATGCTGCATACCTCAGTTCAGAAAAATGATCTGTCCCTTGTTGGGAAGATTGATACCCATTATAACCGGAAATTTCAACCCTGTACGATTCTCCATCCTGTAAATCAACAAAGGTGTAATCACCATTTGCGTCAGTAAGGGTGGATGCATACAAAGTATTATCATCCGAAAAACATTGGACCAGAACGCCGAATACACCGGATTCAACTCCATCCAAATCACCATCGTAATCCAAATCATGGAATACTTTACCTTTAAAATTTCCTGAAGGGCATTGGGTAGAACCCAGGATCGGTAAGATCAATAGAAGGGAAAGTGCTATTATACTATTACACGTATACAAGCTCACCCTACAACATAATTCTCTCATTGTGACCTTAAATTAAATTGTAAAATTTAGTACCAGAAATATCTGCTGATATTCAGATTACTGTATGGGTGGGAATAATAAGTATCGGTTTTCGGTCTGAATATTATGTTATATATCGAACAAATATATTAAGATTATCTGTAATGTGTAATTATATTATGATTTTTTTTAATGTGTTTAATACCTGTAAGTGTATTACTTATTAGAAAAATGCTTGTATAATTTGGCCGCAAATGCCTATGTTTTATGGAAGACAATCGATCTCAGATCCTGGTTTAAGATTGCAGATGCAGAATTTTAACCTTAAGAGCATCCCAAATAGATCTAACGGTTGAAATGTTAGTTCACCCAGGACTCTCCTATGAAACTAGTTTTTAAGGTTGTATCCGAATTTATTTACCATGAAGGCGAAAGCGCACAATTACATTTTCTGAAGTTTGAAAACTTGTTCAAAATCAACACCAATGCATTTGATAAAGTAGCTCCCTGAAGGAATTTCCGTCAATGATATTTCCGTCATGGCTCGTTGACTATCAATGGTTTCTGACTTGATCAATCTAGACAATTGGTCATAAATCAACAGCTCTAAAGGTCCAGAAGAAATAGATTCATCTAAGGCTAGAATGACATTCCCTTTGGTTGGATTTGGATATATATTAATATATCGGCCTTCAATATCAAACAATGAGGATGTGAATTCAACATCAACGATTTCGGTGTATGTGCAATCACTATCTACCTCAACTATTGTGACAGTATAAGATCCTGCAGATAATCCTTCGAACAAAGGTTCATCCTGAAAATTTTCACCATCTATACTGTATACGAAAGGTCCTTCCCCATTTGAAACATCTGTTATTGTGATGGTCCCATCCGAAGTCATCGAGCCTGTAGCATTGGTGGTTTGAATGTTTGCTGAAAGGAAACAATCATTGTTAGAAATACAGAAATTTTCGGAAGCACTTGAACCAAAGTCACCATCATTATAAATCAATGTGTCTCCTTCCTGAGTAAGCACCTGGAAATTGCCTTGTCCAAAAGTACAACAGATCCCATCTCCATAAGAATCATTGACAATTAAGGTGTAACATGATTCCAAAACAACACAAATATCCTCTGAATAGAATTCATCACCAGAACTAAGTGATCCAGATGACTCGACTTGTCCAGTCAGTTGGTTGATAAACAACCATGAGGTTTCTTGAGGATACATATCCGGATTGACAATAAAAGTGATTGATTCAAATTCTGTATTGATATCTCCAAAGAACATGATAGAATTATTATCATCTCTTGTATCTTGGGAATCATTGACACTGATGAGATTTATTACCACCTCATTATCGTTTTCCATAAAATCACCAATAACGGGAACAAAGAATGTTCTTTGCTCACCATATGGAATGAAAAAGTCCAATTCTTCTATCCCCATATCTACACCATTGACAAATATTTGCACTTCAGCTGAAGTGAGAAGCTCATTACCAAGATTTAAGATATCAAATCCCAATTCCAATCCTCCTCCACAGGTTGTGACTGATTGTCCATTTAATATAGCTGCTTCCAATGCAAATAAATTGCTTACTGTTTTCCTCAGTGTATCGTTAAGAGCATAACCATCTTCCTCATGAGAAACTACAATCATGGTTTGATAGTCTCCGATCTCAGACAAATCAATGGGTATTGTAAATTCAAAATTCTCAGAATATTGTGGAGCAATCGACTGTTCAATACTTAGAGTTTCAACCAATTCATTTTCTAAAAATAAGCTGATTTCAAAATTTGTCAATTCTTCCAGTCCTGCATTTCGAATTTCTGCAACTACATATTCTGTGTCTGTTAATTCTGATGACGAAACAGGTCTGACTATATCAACCGTTGATAAATCCTTAATAGCATTAATAGAAGACCAGAATGAAACCCAAGGTCTTGCTTGTTTTATAATCAATTGATCTTGTCTCGTTACTTTGTATTCAATATCCATCCCAAATCCCGGGATACCTTCTAAACCATACAAAATTGAAAATTCATCATGAATCACTTGCAGGTATTCTCTCATCTGATCCAAATACACCTCATCCATGACCAACTGATCATTTGGAACCAGGTTTGAATTCCTTAAAACAAAATATCCGCCTTCAGGATCTTGGCTCAACAATATTTCTTCAGGTATTGAATTAGCCTCAGGATTTGTAATCAGGTTTTCGCCTATCTGCGTGTTTAAATAGAAGTTATTTTGTGTTTGATAAAGTGGATCAATGCTGATCCCAACTCCATTAGATTTTTCATCTTCAAAATTATTGTGACAAAGAATTCCCATGGCCGCAGAAAAATGATCCACTCTGTAAAAATCACGTTCATCATAAGCCCGGAAATTCCACATACTTGCGTAGACTTGTTTTACTGACTTTGAAATGTGTCCTTCTTCTGGGTGCTGGGTCTTTGAAGTATATAATCCTGCGCCGCTAAATCCAGGAAGATCTTCATTGTTCGTGCTTGACCGACATCTCACAGAAGTACCTTCTGGAAATTGATCGTGCATTGCCTGCAAATCGTCGAGCATCCATTGGGGCATACTCCCATCACGTATATCTTTTCTAAAATCATCGAGCATCTCAATGCGTGTCTCTAGATCAGAAAGAAAATCAGGATCATTGAGAATCTCTTGAGCTTGCTCGTAGAAGTCATTGTACTTCATGAATTCATCATAATAATAAAATGGTATCCCAAAGCCTTCTGGAATCGTGCCTTCCGGAAATCCAAATTTTCTCATTGTGGCTACATTGGTACACTTTGCACCAAATATATTGGACATATGAAAATCGATTTCATCCAAGGGAAGGATTTCTGTCTGAGTCAGATCTCTTTCAGGTATCTGTTCTTCCGTTGGTCGGATTTGTTCGTACCATTCATTAACTTCTTCTAAAGATGATTCTCTGATTTCATATTTCTCGGCAGACGCTTTGTAGTAGATGTATTTTCCTACAAGGCTTCTTATAGAATCAATATCAAGGGGTTCGCGAATATAGGCATTGGGTACATTGTCTTGAATGGCTCTAAGATTGACATGCGACAATGGAGTTTGAACAACAGAGGTGATGATACCTCCTACCCTAGGCAATGAGTTGGGTAATACATCATACAAAACAATATCTCTAGAGCCTGGATTTTCACCTACTTGCATCTCTCTAAATAGCCCAAAACCTTCTGCTTGATGAAAAGGAATGTAGTCTACTTCTGCAAAAACATCTGATTCAAGAACAACCTCGATTCTCGAACCGGGATAGTCGTCAATGTGTTCTCCTAAATATCCTGATTCCCCAGCATCTCCAATAAAGTGCCTGAAATTATTCTCGAGGAATGGCATGCTCGCTGCCAAAATTTCAAATGTTCTTCTTGTTTCCTCAAAAGAAAATGAATACCCAAAGGAATAATTAAAATCATACACTCCAAAAGCACCATTTGAATGAATTGTATTTGGATTGTAAATGATTTCACCACTCATTACATTATCCATATATGTGGTACTTTCTATTGTTGCCATAAAGCTGTTATGGATAAAGTGGGTTTTGCTATTTATAAACCA
The DNA here is from genome assembly GCA_020629535.1 of Saprospiraceae bacterium. Lineage (GTDB taxonomy): Bacteria > Bacteroidota > Bacteroidia > Chitinophagales > Saprospiraceae > JAHDBF01. Next base: position 764 of record JAHDDD010000218.1, on the reverse strand, counting down.
CAACTTGGGTTCATCTGTATCAAAATCAATGATTACAAATTTTACATATTCTTGATTATTGAGAAATGGTGCCCAACCAATATTATTGTTGACTACAGATAATTCTTCAAAAGTTTCACGGCTGTCAATTGAAGTAGACCCATCTAAAAATGGCACTTCAAATGCAGCATTCAAAGGTGAAAGATGTGGTCTATCATTAAACTCAGTTACATCATCAATTCCATCGCCGTCTGTATCATCAGGATCAGCGATTGAATGAGCCGTAATGCGGTAATTTATCTCATTAAAAGCACCCATTGGCTCTGAAATAATCATTGGACCATCAACACCCAAAGTCATTGAGGTAACCGTCTCATAATCAAATCCTGGACCATGCAATGTGTGCAAAAGATAATATTCATCCTCACTTCCTTCAATCTCTAATTCAATTTGTCCGAAATTATTGACAGAAGAGCCTAGGATTTGGACTTGTTGGCCATAGCAAAAGATAGAAGCAAAAAGTAGGCTGAGTATTGATAGTGATTTCATCTTTGTCATTGGAACGGATTTGATAATTGGGTTCGTCGTTAGAGTTTAGCTTATAACTAAACATACGAATAATTGGCCATTACTCGAAAGATCACATACTAATTTATCACCTAGTTATTTACCGCGATAATTACAACAAAAAAAATTGATTACATGCAGCGTTGATCCAACTAGTACACCGTCAAGTAAATTTTTGCAATTCTATTCCTTTTTCCTGGATGAAAAACGAATCCAAA
>JAHDDD010000217.1 GCA_020629535.1 Saprospiraceae bacterium | reverse complement strand
GTTCTTGTTACAGTAATTGGATTTGAAAGGTCATAACAACCTTGTAAATCTGATGCATTGGCACCAATCGTGGCACCATTTAAAGATCCTGAAAATGCTAAATGCCATACAAGGCAAACACCTGGACCAGCAGCATCAAAATCAAATGGTGGACCTGCAGGCAGATCTAGAATCAACCCAGTTGGATCAGTAATCACCCATGCAAATGCATCTCCACTTTGACCGCTGACATTTACGTTGAACGCATCTGACTGACCGTCACCTGCGCATATATTCAACATGTCTCCGCCACCAACCAATGAGATTGTACCACCTTCTGATGCTAATCTGTTGACTGTGATCGGATTTGACAAATCAAAGCATCCGTCAAGATTGGAAACATTGGCACCAATGATGGCACCTCCCAATCCAGGTTCAAATGCAAGGAACCAGATCTGACATACGCCCAAGTCTGCTCCTTCAAAATCAATGCTTACGGTATTTGATCCATCATAATTGATGATATCAATGATGTCACCTGCAGTATTGGTTACAACCCAAACTCCTTCTGAGCTCGCATTTCCTACCAATTCAACATTGACTAAATCAGCCTGTCCATCCATTGAACAGACAGATATATTTGTTCCGAAAGCTGTTCCAATTGAACCAGCTTCCACAGAATTTCTTGTTACTCTTAGAGGGTTAGATAAGTCTATGCATTCCCCTGTCACATCTGCAACATGACCGCCAAGTGTTAGGTTTGAAACTGCACCTGTTGAACTCAAATTCCACAAAAGGCATACGCCTGGACCGGCTCCTTCAAAATCGAAAGAAGGACCATTTGGTAATTCAAGAATAATTCCATCGGTATCAGTGATAACCCAAGTTTGAACTGCACCTGTAGCTCCAACAAGGAAAGGCGTGAATGCATCCGAGATTCCATCACCAGCACATATGGTTACGTTGGTAACACCTTCGCCGAAAGTAAGGTCTCCTCCCTCTGCTTCATTTCTTGTTACGGTTACAGAATTCGAAAGATCAAAGCATCCATCAAGATTTGTTACATTCGCACCAATCGATGCACCTGTTAATCCGTCAGCATATGATAGGTGCCAAATCAAGCAAATTCCTGTCCCAGCATTCTCAAAATCGAATGGTGGACCGTCAGGCAAATCCAAGATGGTACCGGACTGATCTGTAATAACCCAAGTGCTGTTGTCTCCACTATTTCCATCAAGGGAAACATTGACAATATCTTCTGTACCGTCTCCAACGCACACAGAAACGATGTTGCCATCTGGCGTGGTGATTGTTCCTCCATCTGCAGCAGATCTTGTTACAGTTATTGGATTAGATAAATCAATACAGCCTGTCAAATCATTTGCGCTTGTTCCAACAGCCAATCCTCCTACCGTTCCATTCGCACTTAAATGCCATATGATACATACACCCAATCCGGCATTTTCAAAATCAAATGGCGGACCTGAAGGTAAATCAAGGATCAATCCATTTACATCAGTAATGACCCAGTATGATGTTCCTGTGTTTCCTGTCAAACTAACATTCAATGGATCAGGGATTCCATCGCCGGCACAGATTGTTGCCTCGGTAGAACCATCACCCAATGCAATGTTTCCTCCTTCAGCACCAATTCTCACAACTCTCAATGGATTTGAAAGGTCATAACAACCTTGGATTCCAGAGATATTTGCTCCTAGCTCGGTGCCAAGAAGACCACCATTACTTGCTACTTGGTATATTAAACAAACACCTCCTTCTACGCCTTCAAAATTGAATGGAGGCACAGCTGTGGTCGAAAGAATTTCTCCACTTTCACTTGTAATGATGTATGTTATTTGTGAACCTACTGTTTCAGTAGATTGAATATTTACATTATCGTTTAGACCGTCGGTAACACAAACAGTGGTTTCTGTTGCTGTTCCATCGAAGCTAAGGTCACCAGCAGAAACTGTTGATTTGTTCACCTGGATTGAATTTGAAATTCCAATACAACCTGTTGTTTGTCCGATGGTATTTCCTTTTACGATGCCTGCGCTACCTTGTGATGCCACATGATAAACCAAGCATTGAGGAATATCAAAAGCATCGAAACAAAGTGGAAGATCTTTGGTGATTTCAAGAACCACGCCATTAATATCAGTGATCACCCAATTTGAATGATTGCCACCATTACCCGAAAGGGTCGGTGTAAAACAACTTACTTGACTTCCACCCGTACATATATCATATACACCGGTACCGTCTGGAGTATTGATACTTCCTCCCGTTACAACCTCTCTGATTACTGTCACAGCATTTGAAAGTGCATAACATCCTGTGATATCTGCAATATTGGAACCTATATTGGCACCAGATACTGAAAAATATGATACATGGTACAATCTGCAAGTACCCGGACCAGCACTGTCAAACATAAAAGGCGATCCAGTTGGCAAGTCCATAATATTTCCTTGATCGTCTGTGATAATCCAAAGTGAATTTAGTCCTTGGTTTCCTGTAACTTCGGCATTTATTGCCACTTCACTGCCTTGGCTGATACACACTTCTCTGATGGTTTGACCATCTGAGCTTAAACTACCACCGGCGACTTGATTTCTTGTCACACTTACAGGATTGGAAAGAACATAACATCCTTCGATGTTGGATGCATTTTGCCCAACGGCTATTCCACTTACGCTTCCTACTGAATTCAAAACCCAGATAAGGCAAACACCAGAACCAGCTCCATCAAAATCAAATGGTGGGCCGGATGGAAGATCCAAAATATTTCCTTGTTCATCTGTGATGAGCCAAGTTTGAATGGTATTCGATCCAACGTCACCTGTTATATTTACATTTAATGGGTCTGCGACACCATCACCTGCACAAATGCTTGTTGATGTTGATCCACCATCGAGCGAAATCGAAAGTGCCTCAACTTCTAATCTTGTAATTGAAATAGAATTAGATAAATCGTAACAACCTGTATACGTAAATATATTTGTTCCTGCTTGAGGATTGAAACTGGCTTCAGCATAGGATATATGCCATAGAAGATTCATATCGAAATCTATTCCGGTAAAATCAAATGGACCAGCGCCAGTAAATACCGCACCGATGTTTCCACTTTGATCTGTCAATAACCAAGCTGAGAAATTACCAATGCTTCCGCCCACTTCTGCATTGACCATGTCTGCTTCGTCATCACCAATGCAAATATTCATAGATGATTGACCATTGACTGCTATTGTACCTCCGTTTACTTCTTCACGAGTAACTACAATTTCATTAGAAAGATCGAAGCAATTTCCAGTTAAACTGGAAATACTTGAACCTTGCGTCAGGCCAAAAATATCTCCTACATAAGAAAGGTGATAAATATTGCAAATACCTGCACCTGCTCCACCAAATTTGAATGGTGGTCCATCTGGTAATTCAAGGATGATTCCGTTGTCATCAGTGATGATCCATTGACTGTTGCCTTCATTGCCTGTCAACAGTACGCCGACGGCATCAGTATCTTGGTTACCAAGGCAGAACATCACTTCTGTTTCGCCGGCATTGGTTGTGATTTGCCCGCCATCAGAGGTGGCACCACATTCACTACCTACTTCAATCTGATCAATATCCCAGACTTGATTGTTGTATCCATTTCCAACGAAGCAATACGGAAGGATTTCGAAGCTAAATATGGTATTTTGAGAAACCGTAAAGGCAGGATTTGAAGAAAAGTCAAATTCTTCCAGAGTCCATTCATTCGTTGTAGGAATATCAACTCTCCGGTAAATCTCTTGACCATTTGCTTCCACTCTGACTGCATATTTTGTTGGCCAGTTATTTGGACCGGATATACCATCTGTCCATGTAAACTGTTCTGGTGCCAACTCATAAAATGAAAGTCTGTCGAGTGAGGCCTCAGGACCATCAGGAATGACGCGTACATCAAATCGCAATGCCATTTGGTGGCCTGGTTCGAAATAGCAGCCTGCATAAGAACTGATACACATGGCCTCTGATCCGTCAGGACCTGGAGTACATGAGTGTGTATTTACAGAAGAATTGCTTCTGTATAAAGTTGGATTAAACATGCTGAATTGGGCGCAGCCTGCGGAGTTGCTTATGACTGGTACAAATTCAGAATAATCGGTTTGAGAATTGTCAACTGTATTGGAATGACAATTATTCAAACTAAAAACGACCGATGAGGGTCCGTCGCCTGAGGCAAAAATAGGGTAATAGTTTGCCAATAGGCACATAGCCATTAATAGGGTGTAGAATTTCTTATTTAACATAATTCCAATTTGTTCTAACTGTGCAAAATTGAGATTAAGGAAGGATGTCCTTTCTACGTCTCAAGGATTTTCATATTGTCAATACTGATTTTTTGGAAATTTTAATGTCAATTGAACCATAAAGGTAAAAACATCTCCCGCCAAATTAGCTGAAGAAACTGGTATTTTAAACATTAATAAATAACATATAACTTAATATATTATCTGAAATCACTCTTGTAAATGCCATTTTGAACTCCTTTATGGAAAATGTTATTGAATATTTTCCAAGTTTCGAAATTGTATTTCCATTTCTAATTGGAAGGTTTGCTCTGCAGACACTAGCTTACGAGCTTCACATTCTTCCTTTTATCTTCTAGCTGTTGGGTTTGATCTTTGAGTTGGATATGGAATTTGGTATATTCTTTTTCTTTGGATTCGACGGAGAGTTTGCCTTGATGACCATCAATTATTTTTTTACAAACAGCAAGTCCTAATCCGGTTCCTTCAAATTTTTTCTTGTCATGGGCGCGTTGGAATATTTCGAAAATATTTTTTTGATCATTTTCTGAGATTCCGATCCCATTGTCTTCTACGACAATATGCCAATTGAAATTAGGATCAGGATCTAAGGTATACATCTTTAATATTGGCTGGTCTTTATCATTGAATTTTATGGCATTGGCTAAGAGATTTTGAATCATCATACTAAGTTGGAAATAATCTCCATGGACTGTTGGGAGTTGATCTATTTCTAGATTGACTTTTTTCTCATTGATGATTGTACTCAGGTCGGCCAACTTTTCATTTACAATGCTATTCAAATCTACTTCTTCGATACTAAACTGGCCTTTGTCAACACTAGAAAAAGTAAGAATGCTTTCAATCATATTGTACATCCTTTCCACTGCGGAGTTAACGAGCTCCATATAAGAATCCAATCCAAGGTTTTCCTTTTTTATCTTTCGATGAATGAGTTGGTTGAAGCTTTTGATTGTTCGTAGAGGTTCCTTTAGATCATGGGAAGCGACATGTGCAAATTTTTCAAGGTCTTGATTTGAACGCTTGAGTTCTTTGTTTGAACTGATTAATTTTTGCTCACTTGCCACCAATTCTGTTGCAATTTTTTCCCTTTGATTTACTTCGTGGACAAGCTGATCGTTAAGTAATTTTAGCTCAAGGTTTCTTCTTACTACATTTTGTGTGTATAATTTCACCCCGCCTAACACTAGAAGGAAGAGAAAAATTGCTGCTATAAATCTAAACCAGACAGTTTGCCAGAAAGCTGGGTGCACTTCAATATTTAAACTTTTTGTTTCAGACCAATGACCATCTCCATTTTTCATTTTGGCCTTGAATTCATAATTTCCGTTTTTGAGATTGGTGTAAGTAATATCTTTAGGCTTCTCTGTATAAACCCAATTTTCGTCTAGTCCGGTAAGCTGGTATGCGTATATATTTTTTTCTTGCCTAATGTACGTTGGTGCTGCAAAGGAAAGACTCAGATAGTAATCATTATAATTAAGATCAAGACGTTTTTTATCTTGTAATTGAACTGTTTTCTCCCCTTTTGGATTGATATAATTTGCTTCCAAAAAGTAAACCTCTGATGGCTCGGATTTACTATACAATTCGGATGGGTTAACTTTTATAAATCCAGACAAATTTCCAAAATACAAATTGTTTGAATCATCTTGACTCATGGAGCATGTAGCAAAAGTAATATCACGTATTCCATCTGATTCGCTGTACTCTAAAACTTCTCCAGTTTGGTATTCGTATTTAAATATGCCATTGTGTGATGAACCCCATATTTGGTTTGGATAAGAATCAAGGAGTTGCATGGATAGACAAAAGATAGCTAAGTTTGATTTTCTTTCAGGCAAGTACACTTCTTTGTTTATATCCAATGCACAGATGCCTTGTTCTGTTCCGATATACAGTATGTTATCAACAGAAATTAAAGATAGAATCCTATTAGAAAGCAATGTATTTTCTACGTTGCTTTCTTTTTTAAACTTCTGAAATCTAAATTCATGAGCATCAATTAATACTTTATTTAGACCGTTGTATGTGCCAATCCAAATATCTTCATTTTGATCCTTGGCAATACTTGTGACAGAATTATCTGTCAATGCATTGTTTTTATTGTCATATAGTTTGAAGGCATTTTTTGTTATATCGATATGCAAGAGGCCTAATTCAGAGCCAACCCAAATTTCCTCATCACTTTTCACATAGATGCATTTCGCGATAAAGACATCAAACTTCTCGAGCACATAATTTGGAATCGGATATGGTTTAATCTCGCGGGTAGTGGGATTACATTTTAATAATTTCTCATTGGTTACTGCCCATAGGTATCCATCTTTTTCGGTGACTACTGAAAGGGTTTCGCCTTGCATATAATCGTTTAAATAATGGTATTCATCATGAATCTCCATGTCTTCCAAATCAAATGCTGCAACACCAAAAACACCTGAAGCCTTAAGAAGTGTATTATCAACAATGGTCATATTTTGGCCATGCGGGATTTCTAACTCATGATCGACATTTAGTTTATGGTGCTCAAAGCTTTGAGAATTAGAATTAAAAACATTAATTCCTCTTGATGTTGCAATCCAAAGTAACCCTTGAACATCCTTGTAGAGCCAGTTGATATTAGAATGTAACAAAGCATATTGAGCTGTTCTGTCGAAGTATACATTATTGAACTCTACCTTATTTGGAGATTCACTGGGTGATAAAACTGTGTTTTGAATTTCTTTAGATAAAATAGAAACTCCATCGGCAGTGGCGATCCACAAATCTCCATCGGCAGCTGTATTTATATCATTGATAATATTGTTGGACACAGAAGTATCATCATTATTATCAGGTACAAAATTTGTAAAAATCGGATCCCAATTTTGTTGTTGTGCTAGATTGCTTGCATTATCAGGCAATTCCATTGCGAATAGGCCAGACCCGTGAGAGCCCAACCAATAGATATTATCTTTTTTATGATAT
>JAHDDD010000216.1 GCA_020629535.1 Saprospiraceae bacterium | reverse complement strand
TCGTCACCCTCATCCAATGCTGGGTTGGCTTCTAACTCCTCCTTAATTCTTTGATCCAATGTTGCCGTAGGAATTTGCAAAAGTTTCATCAGCTGGATTTGCTGAGGCGACAACTTTTGCAGCATTTTCTGAGAAAGTCTTTGTTTAAGCATAAGCTTTAAATTTGGTATTTTGTTAAACGGTTAAAACACTCTCAGGGTTTGAAATTCATGACTCGGTTGTAGCCACAAACATATATTAAACAATCTAAATATGCAAAAACCATTCCAAAAGAATGATTTATGTATTAAAAATAATTCTAATATGTTAATTTCTGAGAAATTATCTTGTTTGCGAAGTGAGATGAAAAAACATGGTATTGACGCTTATATTATACCATCCAGCGATCCTCACCAAAGTGAATATGTAGCAGATCATTGGAAATCAAGAGAATGGATTTCTGGCTTTGACGGATCCGCAGGCACTGTAGTAGTGACCCATACCCATGCAGGTCTTTGGACCGATTCAAGATATTTTTTACAAGCTGAAGAACAACTAAGTAATTCAGAATTTGTACTTCACAAAATCTTTGACCGAACCACTCCCAACCATATTGCATGGCTATCAGAAAATCTGGATGATGAATCTACCATCGGAATCGACGGCAACCTTTGTTCACGATATCAAAAAAGGATTTATCAAAAGAAAATAAATGCAAAAGGTCATACTCTAAATACCAGTCACGATCTGATCGATCCGGTTTGGAAAGACCGACCTCCCCGTCCACTTGAAAAAGCATTTATTCTCGAAAAGAATTTTACTGGACTCGACATAAATGAAAAACTTAAAAAAATACGTAAACACGTTTGTGAACAAAATGCAGATGGGATTTTGATAACTGGACTCGATGAAATTTCGTGGGCATTAAATCTCCGGTCCAATGATATTGAATTCAATCCGCTTTGTATTTCTTTTCTATTGATCGAAATGAAGAAAGCTACTTTGTTTGTCGACCAATCCAAGGTTGATGATGTAAAATCAGAATTAGCAAAAAACAGGATTGAAATTTCTGACTACGAAAGCATAAATGCATATCTCAAAGCATTGAATGGCGCAGCCATTATGATCGATGAATCAACTTGTAACATCAATTTATTCAATGCTCTAGGCGCAGATAATGCTATCATAAGCCCAAGCATTGTTACCAACTTAAAAGGAAATAAAAACGAAGCAGAAATTTCCAATCTAAGATTTGCCTTGATAAAAGACGGTGTGGCTCTCTGTCATGCCTTCCATTGGTTGGAAAACAATATCAATATCCAAACTGTCACCGAATTCGATTTTTCAGAAAAGCTTACTGAATATCGATCGCACCAACACGATTTCAAAGGAGAAAGTTTTTCTCCCATTGTTGGTTTTGCTGATAATGGAGCTGTCATACACTACCGTCCCGTTAAAGAGACAGCCAAACAAATAAAGTCTGAAAATATTCTTCTTTGCGATTCAGGCGGACAATTTATTGATGGAACGACAGACATTACAAGAACTATAGCTCTTGGTACTCCTACTTCTGAGCAAATCAAAAACAACACATTGGTACTTAAAGGGCATATAGCCTTGGCTGCTGCAAAGTTTCCAAAAGGTACCACAGGTGTTCAGTTAGATATTCTTGCTCGACAAGCACTTTGGTCTGAAGGAAAAAACTTCTTACACGGAACCGGTCACGGTGTCGGTTTCTTTTTGAATGTTCATGAAGGTCCTCAAGGTTTCACAGCTGGTCCTTCCTCAAGAGGCAATACCAAATTCGAAGCAGGTATGGTTACTTCCAACGAACCCGGTTATTATGTGGATGGAGAATATGGAATTAGGATAGAAAATCTGATTCTTTGTACAGAATCTTCATTCGAAAACTTCCTTGAATTCGAAACCATCTCTTTCTTTCCATTTGACAGAAATCTAATCAATAAATCAATGCTATCAGAAATCGAGATCGACTGGGTCAATGATTATCATCGAAAAGTTTGGGACCTGTTGAGCCCACATTTGCCAGAAGAAATACAAAATTGGTTAGAACCTCAATGTAAAGCGCTATAATCTTATAAAAGCATTTTATAAAGTGTTCAAAAAGGCTTTACTTTGCATCGAAATTAATTATCACTTAAAATGAGTGGAGGAAACGAACATAATTGGGGAAGAAAAGGAGCATGTTTAGGACAATTCTTATTTGTGTTCTTCTTATTTATCATGCTCTTGATCTATTTATACAACCACACAGATGGTTACCCAGGATAAAAAATAAAATTAATCAACTTGATGGCCCTGCTTTCGTAGGGCCATATTTATTTAAAGACCATTAATTATCACCAAAATGAATCTTGATTTCTTAAAAGAACTCGGACTTAACGACAAAAACGATGGAACATGGATTGGTAATCAATCTATGTCTTCAGAACAATACATTCAATCTCATTCTCCAGTAGATGGAAAGCTTATCGGAGAAGTGAGCCAAACGACAGAAGCGCAATACCAAGAAGTGGTAAAACAAGCTCAAGATGCCTTTAAAGTTTGGAGAAAAATTCCTGCACCTAAAAGAGGTGAATTGGTAAGACTTTATGGCAATGCATTGAGAAAGCACAAAGAAGCCTTGGGTAAATTGGTTTCTTACGAAATGGGTAAAAGCCTTCAGGAAGGTTGGGGTGAAGTGCAAGAAATGATCGACATCTGTGATTTTGCAGTTGGTCTTTCTAGACAATTGTACGGACTCACCATGCACTCTGAAAGATCATCACACAGAATGTATGAACAATGGCACCCTATCGGACTAACCGGTATCATCTCAGCATTTAATTTTCCAGTCGCTGTTTGGGCTTGGAATTCAATGATTGCATTGGTATGCGGAGATGTTTGTATTTGGAAAGGAAGTGAAAAGACACCTCTGTGTAGCGTGGCATGTCAGAAAATACTCAATGACGTAATTAAAGAAACAGGCTATCCAGAAGGAATTAGTTCAATCATTACTGGCGCTGCAGATGCTGGTAAATGGATGACAGGAGATAAACGTGTTCCACTTATCTCAGCCACAGGTAGTACCCGAATGGGGAAGGCAGTCGGTCAAGAAGTTGCAGCAAGATTGGGCAAAACCATTCTTGAACTGGGTGGGAACAATGCCATCATCATTACACCTTCAGCTGATCTGAATGTAGTGCTCGCTGGCGCTGTATTTGGTGCTGTCGGTACATGCGGTCAAAGATGTACTTCTACCAGAAGACTCATTATCCACGAAAGTATTTTTGACACAGTTAAAGAAAATATCTCCAACGCATACAAGCAACTGAAAATTGGAAATCCATTGGATCAAAAGAATCATATGGGTCCTCTTATTGATAAAGATGCGGTTCAAAATTATTTGAACTCCATCGCTCAAGTGAAAGAACAGGGAGGAACCATGATCGTTGAAGGAGGTCAATTGGATGGTGAAGGTTATGAAAGTGGTTGTTATGTTGCTCCATCTATTGCAGAGGTTTCCAATGAAATGGCCATTGTTCAACATGAAACATTTGCACCTCTGTTATACCTTATCAAGTATAGTGGTGACTTAGAAAATGCCATTGATATCCAGAACAATGTACCTCAAGGACTTTCTTCTGCTATCATGACAAACAATCTAAAAGATGCAGAATCATTTCTTTCATGTGCAGGATCTGATTGTGGTATCGCCAATGTGAACATCGGTACCTCCGGAGCAGAAATCGGTGGCGCATTTGGTGGAGAAAAAGAAACTGGTGGCGGTCGTGAGTCTGGCTCAGATAGCTGGAAGGCCTATATGAGAAGACAAACCAATACCATTAACTATAGTGATGAAGTACCCTTAGCCCAGGGAATTGAATTCAATTTGTAATTCAAATCAAGGCCAATTCATATAGTAGAATATTGTAATATATAGGCACGGTTTTGGCTTAACTACTTTGTTAAGTCTGGATAATTCTGGTCATAATTTTCAACACCCATTTTTAAAGATTAGAATGTAAGGCCTATGAAAGTCCTCAAGTTTGGTGGTTCCTCTGTCGCAAAACCAGAGAGAATCCAATCCATTTGCAATATCATCAAGCCTCGTATTGAAGCTGGTGAAAAGCTTGCCATTGTTTTTTCCGCTTTCGGAGGAATAACCGATCAACTGATTGGTATGATTGACAATGCGTCTAAAGGTGATGAATCTTATTTTGAATTCTTTGAGGAATTTAAAAAGAGACACACCGATGCAGTCAATGCTTTGATGGCAAACAATGCTGATGTACACGCACAGATGGATGTCCTCTTCCTAAAATTGGAAAACGTTTTAAAAGGTGTGTTCCTTCTCAGGGAGGCTTCTGGAAGATCTTACGACTACGTAATGAGCTTTGGCGAACGTTTTAGCAATTTGATCATTTCAAATTATTTTAACTCAGAGGGAATTCCCGCGATCTTCATCGATGCCCGTGAATTGGTCACAACAGATTCTCAATTTCGCTCTGCAAGTGTCTTCATAGACCAAACGAATCTGAACATTCAAAACAAAGCAAAAGAAATAGGAAATAAGACCATGATCATTACAGGTTTCATCGCCTCTGATCAACAAGGTCGCACCACTACATTAGGTCGAGGAGGTTCTGATTATACCGCAGCAATTTTCGCTTCCGCACTGGATGCAGAATCTCTTGAAATCTGGACTGATGTGGATGGTGTACTTACAAGCAACCCAAAGGTGGTAAACAAAGCATTTCAGATTCATGAAATGAGTTATTCTGAAGCCATGGAAATGTCGCACTTTGGTGCAAAGGTCATCTACCCACCCACCATTCAACCTGTGATGGCTAAAAATATTCCGACGTATATACGCAATACGTTTAACCCAGAAAACAAAGGAACCCGAATATCAGCAACAGCTGAAGAAAACGGAAGCGGAAGTATCAAAGGTCTTTCATCATTGAGTGGAGTGGTTCTATTGACCATTTCTGGAACAGGTATGCAAGGAGTGCCCGGAGTTGCCGCAAGAGTATTTAATAGTCTTGCTCAAAATAATATTAATGTAATCCTGATTACCCAAGCTTCATCCGAACACTCCATTTGTTTTTCTATTCAGGAGTCAAAAGCCGACATCGCCATTGAATTGCTAAAAGCTGAATTTTCAAAAGAAATTGAAAAAGCATTGATTGGTGAAATTTCAGCAGAAAGAGAAATTAGTATCATTGCAGCCGTTGGTGAAGCAATGAAAAATCAACCAGGCATCGCTGGTAAAATATTCTCAACATTGGGAAGAAATGGGATCAACATAGAAGCCATTGCTCAAGGTTCTTCTGAACTCAATATTTCTTTCGCCGTGCATTCCAAAGACGAGAAAAAAGCATTGAATCTAATTCATGATACTTTCTTCAGGAATACAGTAAAAACACTTCATGTGTTCATTGTAGGGACCGGACTTATAGGAGGAACATTGATCAGGCAGTTAAAAGAATTCAGAAGTTCACTTCTTGAAAAATACGGCATCGAAATAAAAGTCGTCGGAGTTTCCAATTCAAGAAAGATGAGTTTTGATGCGAATGGAATAGATCTAAATAATTGGGAACAAGTTTTGGACTCAAGCGAACAACTCGCAAATGTAGAGAGCTTCGTTGACCTGATGATTAACATGAATCTTTCGAATTCTGTTTTCATTGACAACACTGCATCTTCTCAAGTCCCAGAACAGTACAAGAAAATATTAAGCAACAGTATCTCTATCAGTACTCCTAATAAGGTGGCTAGTTCTAGTCCGTACGAACATTATCAGGAACTCAAAGAAATTGCTAAAAAGAAAAATACACGATTCAATTACGAAACAAATGTTGGAGCAGGGCTACCGGTAATTTCAACCATCAAGACCCTAAGAGATTCAGGTGATGAGATTGTAAAAATCGAAGCTGTTGTTTCTGGTTCAATTTCATATATTTTTAATAATTACAAAACCGGAATTTCTTTTCATGACATTGTAAAGGAAGCACAAACGAAAGGATTGACAGAACCTGATCCAAGAGATGATCTTAATGGATCTGACGTGATGAGAAAAATCACCATCTTGACAAGAGAGTCAGGTTACAATATCGAACAATCAGATGTGGAGCTCTCACAAATATTACCGGATGAATGTATGCGTCAAGATTCTGTTGATGACTTTTTTCATTCGCTCAAAACACATGAAGGGCATTTTAATCAAATTCTGAAGGATGCATCTGACAGAGGAGAGCGATTGAGATTTATTGCCAGCATGGATGAAGGGAAAGCAAAAGTGGCATTGGAATCTGTCAATGAGTCCAGTCCATTTTTCAATCTTTCTGAAAGTGATAATATGATTGCTTTCTACACAAAAAGATATGATAAATCACCATTGGTGATTAGAGGTCCTGGTGCAGGTGCAGATGTAACTGCCGCAGGTGTATTTGCAGAGATCATTCAAATTGCCAACGAAAACTTTTATTTCTAAATGACTAAATCAAAATCTGGTATCAAAGTTTTTGCCCCAGCAACAGTTGCGAATGTTGCCGTCGGTTTTGATATCCTCGGATTTGCAATTCACGGACCGGGAGATGAGATCATCATCAGAGAAGGAAATAAACCCGGACTTGAAATCATCGCTGTCCATGGTTGTAAAAACAAGTTGCCAAAAACACTAGATAAAAATACTGCAGGTGTAGCTGCTCAAGCATTGCTAAAACATCTTGGCAAAGAAGACGAACCGATCCAAATGGAGATTTTTAAAAAGATGCCTTTTGCAAGTGGTATGGGTTCGAGTGCGGCAAGTGCAGTTGCTGGTGCCTTCGGTGTAAATTCATTTCTCGGATCACCATTAACAAAAAAAGAATTACTTCCTTTTGTGATGTTGGGAGAACAAGCAGCAGATGGCGCATACCATGCTGACAATGTTGGACCTTCTTTGCTAGGTGGTATGACACTGATTCGAAATAATCAGGATCACGATATTCTAAAACTTCCTGTACCCTATGGAATATTTGCATTGGTAATTCATCCGAATATTTCAATCCTTACTTCTGATTCCAGAGAAGTTTTATCAGACACCGTTAGTCTTAAAGATCATATTGAACAAAGTGGAAATCTTGCGGCCTTTGTTGCAGGTCTATATAGATCTGATCTTGAATTGATGCGAAGATCTTTAAAGGATGTAATCATTGAACCCCAAAGAGCTAAACTCATTCCTCATTTTTATGAAATGAAAAAGATTGCTGAAGAAGAACAAGTACTCGGCTTTTCAAT
>JAHDDD010000215.1 GCA_020629535.1 Saprospiraceae bacterium | reverse complement strand
AAAAAACACCCACATTGAAATGGTCTCTCTAAAACGCGAAAAAAAAACGTGCACATTGCATGTGCACCTACTTAGCCGCCGTCTTCTTCTTAGCCGCCGTCTTCTTCTTTGCCGTCGCCTTCTTTTTCTTCTTTTCTTTAAATGAACCTGGCAATTCTTCTTCGATGATCTTCTTGATCTCCTCGAGACTCAGAGCCTTGGCTTGCTCCTGATCCATTCGCTTGCCATCTATCTTGGGCAATTTGACAGATTTCTTTTTGAAACGTATGAACGGTCCCCATCGACCATTTTCGAGGTCTATCTTTTCTTCCGGCCAACGTGTAATGTATCTGTTGGCTTCCTTGGTTTTCTTAGCAATGATCAATTCTTCAATCTCTGCTTTGGTGAGATTTTCAGGATCATATCTTTTAGGAATATTGATAAACCAATCATTCCATTTTAAGAATGGACCAAAACGACCTTTCCCCTTGGTGATAGGCATGCCTTCAAACTGACCGATCGGTGCATCTTCTTTCATTTTCGCTTCAATCAGCTCCACCGCTCGCTCCATTTCTACCGTCAAAGGATCTTCTCCCTTTGCTAGGGAAATAGATTTCCCTGCATACTTGATATATGGACCATACGGACCAGCCGTAATAATCACATCCTCCTCTTTATATTTGCCGAGATCGACCGGCAACTTAAATAGTTCTTTTACCTCATCCAAGGTAATCGTCTCCATTGACTGGCCTGGTTTGAGACTTGCAAACTTCGGTCTGCCTTCCTCCCCTACTTCTTCTCGGGTACCAATCTGGGCCACTGGTCCATATCTTGACATTTGCACCAAGATAGTATGACCCGTTTCTTCATCCACACCAAGATCTCTCCTCCCTTTTGCACGTTCTGCTTCAGCTGTGGTCTTCTCTACTTTTTCATGAAATGGACCATAAAACTCCGTGATCATATTTTGCCATTCGAGAGAACCACTGGCAATTTCATCGAGTTGACCTTCGACTTCAGCCGTAAAGGCGTACTCCATAATATCATCAAAGTGCTTTTCAAGGAAATCACTCACGATCATTCCAATATCACTGGCATATAATCTTTTACTGGTCGCTCCGGCATTTTCAGTTTCTGTTCGTTCTGACACATTATCATTCTTCAATGTCAGAATCTGATAATTTCTTGGAGTTCCTTCCCTACTTTCTTTCTTCACATACCCACGGACCGGATCCATGATTTTTGTAATCGTTGGTGCGTAAGTTGACGGTCTACCAATACCCAATTCTTCAAGACGTTTTACGAGCATCGCCTCTGTGTATCTTGCTGCTGGCTTGGTAAATCTTTGAATGGCCTCAGCATAATTCAAGTCTAATTTTTGACCTGTTTTTACTGGAGGCAGTAAACCAGATTCCTCTTCTTCCTCATCATCTTTGCCGGCAATGTACAACTTCAGGAATCCATCAAACTTAACGACTTCACCTTTCGCTTCATATCTGGCATCAGAGATGGTCGAAACACCAATCTGAATGGTGGTCTTTTCTAATTGAGCATCTGCCATTTGAGAAGCTACCGCTCTTTTCCAAATGAGATCATACAGACGTTCCATATCACCATCTCCAGAGATATTTCTGTTTGCTACATCTGTAGGACGAATGGCTTCGTGTGCCTCTTGAGCTCCTTTCGTTTTCTTCCCTCGATAATCTCTTACTTGGATATAGTTTTCACCAAATTGATTTCCGATTTCATTGACAATCGAAGTTACTGCCTGATTACTCAATGCCTTCGAGTCCGTTCTCATATAGGTAATATGACCTTGCTCATATAGTTTCTGAGCAGCCATCATGGTCCGTCTTACGGCAAAACCCAATTTTCTACTGGCCTCCTGTTGCAATGTTGATGTAGTAAATGGAGCAGCAGGTTTTCTCTTCGATGGTTTTACGACAATATCATTGATCGTGTAATCGGCACCTTTTGATTGATCCAAAAACTTCTGAGCGTCTTCGATATTTTCAAGCTTGGTAGACAGATCAGATTTCAATATAACTGCCTGACCTTGATCATTCAATACATTGAAAAAAGCTTGGACCTTAAAATATGGTGTTGGAGTGAAGCCCATGATCTCTCGCTCGCGTTCTACAATTAACTTTACAGCAACCGATTGAACCCGACCTGCAGACAATTTGCTTTTCACTTTTCTCCAAAGAACAGCAGACAGCTCAAATCCCACCAAACGATCGAGCACTCTTCTTGCTTGCTGAGCATTGACAAGATTGATGTCGACAGTCCTAGGTTCTTTGACTGCACTTTTAATGGCTGATTTGGTGATTTCACGAAAGACAATTCGCTTTGTGGTTTGCGGATCCAGACCGAGGACCTCGCACAAATGCCACGAGATCGCTTCTCCTTCTCGGTCCTCATCCGTAGCCAACCAAACTTCCGAAGCTGATCGAGCAGTTTCTTTTAATTCCTTTACTACCTTCTGCTTTTCCGGAGATACAACATAGCTCGGTTGGAACTTATTTTCTTTATCAATACCCTTGTTGCCCTTTTCTAAATCGCGGACGTGGCCGTAACTAGATTTAACAATGAACTCCCCATCTAAATACTTACTAATCGTTTTTGCTTTTGCCGGGGACTCCACTATCAACATCTTTTTCGCCATGGGTAGAATTTTCTTTTTTTCTAAAATAAGATTACAAATCGCACCTTCTTAAAGGAGCAAATTTCGTGCAAATGTATACAAAGAAAAATAAAAACCAAGAGACCGTGAGCTTTCAGCTTATTGTCGACCAAAGCAAAATCAGTTTCCTGAGCGAGGAATCTTTCGGGTTTCTTGCTTCAAAACCTTGTCTCCCTCCATACTTTTTTTGGTCTTCATTTCGTGCAAATCATTTGCAATGGTGATGGCTTTCTTTTCATCAAAAGCGGTCTTGTTTACATACGAATGAAATCCTCTCAACATAAATTGGATCATCGCATCCGGTGCAAGCAAACCTTTTCCTTTCAATTGGTGGCTTAATCTAGAACCAGTATAAAATTTCCAGTTCACAGCCATCCATCTGCCAATACCAAAGTGTAATTTCGGAGCTATTTTCTCAATGTCTGCGGCAGCAAATTTTTCAATTGCCTCGTTATCAGATAACTTAAGAAGGTCTTCATATGCTTCATCAAGATTGGCGGGAATATAAACGCCATCAAGGTGGGTTTGTTTTATGTCAATCTCGTATTGCTTCAAAAACTCAGCTTCTGAATTGTGCATCTCCTGAGCAAAAAGCATTGATACGCAAAAAGCAAAAATGAAGGTAAATATCGTTTTCATAGTTATGCCGGATTTAATGTATAACAAGTATCTCGCCAATCCTATTATTATATATATATAATTAACAAAATATTTTAAAATATATCTTTGTTACAGATAACAAACGCAGATTTATGAAACCCTCCTTGTCATACCTATGTCTATTGGTATTTTTTACCCTTTCGGGGAATGTCTATTCTCAGGATAAATGTGGCTCTGATCAGTATATGCAGCGACTTTTCAGCGAATTCAACATTGTCGAAGAAGACATTCAAGCCTCTTTTCGTCAATGGAGAAATCAGGACAATTTGAGTTTGCGATCATCTGTGCCGGTCACCATTCCTGTGCATGTAGTCATCGTTCACCCTTCTGGTCAACCCATAGGAACAGGAGCAAATCTGTCATTAGAACGCGTACAATCCCAAATCGATGTCTTGAACGAAGATTTTTCAAGAACAAATGCAGATGCTGTAAATACACCCGATGATTTTGACGCCGCAGCGACGGAAATCAGCTTCTGCCTTGCCAGCTTTGATCCGAGTGGCAATCCGACAGATGGAATAACGCGTGTCGTCTCTAATGATGAATTCGAAGATGTGGAAGGACAAATTATGTCTCAAAATATCTGGGACCGTGATTTGTATCTGAACATTTTCGTTACACCTTCTATTGGTTGTCTTGGATATTCTCCGGTTCCATTCGTCGGAGGAAATATCAATGCAAACAGAGATGCCGTCGTTTGTCTTTCTTCTGCTTTTGGAGGACCGGGATTTGCCGAACAACCATTTTATGACTTAGGTCGTACAGCCACCCACGAAATTGGTCATTGGCTGGGTCTCTTGCACATTTGGGGATTTGGAGGAGGCAGTTGTTCCACCGACGATGAAATCATGGATACACCAAATCAGGAAACATCAAATTTTGGTTGTCCTGATCATCCAAGTCCATCTTGCAATAATGGTGGCGACATGTTTATGAATTTTATGGATTATGCCAATGATGAATGCATGAACGCTTTCTCCAAGCTACAAGGAGATTACATGAGTTTCATCATAGAAAATGTAAGAACAGGACTCCTCACTTCAGCTGAAACAGCTTGCGGACTATCTGCAGCTCCACTTGAACTCAGCTTATTGACAATAAACAATACGTCTTGTGCTGATAGCAATGACGGGATCATTGAAATCGAAGCAACAGGAGCTACTGCACCATATTTCTGGACAGAAAACCAATTAGGTCAAGGTGAATTTACCAATGTACTTTCACTCGATAATGTAGGAATCGGGACATACAATTTTGTTATTGAAGCTTTTAGTGGAGACGTTGATGAGATTCAAGTAACCATTGGCGGACCAGAGGCAATACTGATTGAAGTGGTTGCCCAGACACAACCATGTTCCGGTTTAAACAACGGATCTTTTGGTGTGGCTGCCACTGGTGGAAACCCAGGAGAACTCGTCATATCTGTCAATGGGAACCTTACCAACCCAAGCAATTTTTTCGATCAACTCACGGCAGGCACATACACGATTTCGGCTATGGATGATGCAAATTGTCAAGCTCAGGTGGACTTCTCATTGGTTGATGAAATGAATCCAATCAGCATTGCTTCATTGGATGTGTTTGGCCCGAGTTGTGCAACAAACCCTTCAGGAGGTTCGGTATTCATCAATGCCTCATCAAACTCAGGGATAGCAAGTTACACCTTGCAAGGAGAAACAAATGATACCGGCAATTTTGAAAATCTATCTGCTGGAAATTATGTCATGATCGTAGAAGACAACAGAGGCTGTCTTTTTGAAACCGAAGTATCTGTGGAGCAACAAGATGGACTCTCAGCCAGCATCACATTGACAGAAGATATAAGTTGCGCCGGAGCAGCAGACGGATCGGTCGAGTTCATCATTCAAAATTCGGATGGAGATGTGAGCACCACCATTGATGGAAATCCACTGATAGGATTGATTGCCGGAGGTTTGGCACCGGGAGATCATCAATTGGTGATCGCTGATCAAAGCTGTGAAGTATCTTTGAATTTTTCAATTGAAGAACCAGCTGCGTTGAATGTCGCAGCCAACAATGTCACAGGTGCAGGTTGCAATATCGGAGGTTCCTTTTCTGTGATTGGCGAAGGTGGTACTCCACCCTACTCTTTCATAGTAAATGGTATCGCAAATACTGACGGTAATTTTGAAAACATTGATCCCGGCAATGTATCAGTCAGAATAGAAGATGCAAATGGCTGTCAGGAAACCAACATGGTCAATGTACCTGTAGCTCCTGCTCTTGTCGTCAATGTCGAAGAAACAAACAACATCACCTGTCCGGGTGACAACAATGGCACATTAGCAATTGCAGTTACAGGAGGAACCGGTCCATTCAGTTTTTCACTTGATGGTGGAGCACCTACCAACAACAATGAATTTATAAATCTCGCAGGAGGAATTCATGAAGTGGTCGTCACCGATGCCACCGGATGTGAAGAAACCATCAATGTCGAGATCATTGAACCAGCACCATTGTCTTTGAATTCACAGATTGAAAACATTGGTTGTGACGGAGCCAATAATTTAGGTTTCATTTCTGTGGTTGTCAATGGTGGGACAATGCCTTACACCTACTCCATCAATGGAGAATTCGACGAGGATGGAATTTTTGATAATCTTGATGGCGGCGTATACAACATAGGGGTAGTCGATGCCAACAATTGCGGAATTCAAGAGACATTCGAAATCAATATAAGCAACCCGGTGAGCTTAGATGTGAATGTGATCAATGCTATCAGCTGCTTCAATGCAAATGATGGTCAGATTGAAATCATCACCAATAGTTTATCGGAAGTAAACTCATTTGACTGGACCGGAAATTTCAATGCTGAAAACATGATGGGTCCTGGCACATATTCGCTAACCGTTACCAATGTTGACGGGTGCACCGATGTCGCTTCAGTCACATTTGAAGAACCACAACAACTCAGCTTCAACGATGCTGCAACTGTTGTATCATCTCCAGGCTGTGACACAACGGCTTCTGGCATGATCAGAATACAAGCCAATGGAGGTACACTTCCATACACTTATGACCTCAACGGCACAACCAATACTGAAGGATCCTTCGAGGGTCTTGGAGGTGGAGTGTACGATGTACTCGTATCTGATGCCAATGGATGTACAATTACGGATCAATTTACACTTTCAGATGCAGGTAACCCTGTCACACTCACGATCCAGGATTTGACAGATGTAACTTGTCCAGGTGGCAATGATGGATCTGCCACTATTATTTTTGATAGTGAATCATCATTCGAAGCATTGATTTGGGAAGGAAATCAGAATATAAATCCTACCCAACTTGAAGCCAACACATACACCGTTACCGGTTTTAATATTGATGGTTGCTCTGATGTACAAACATTCACCATCAACCAACCCGATCCTTTTGCAGTGGAGTCATTCGAAACACAACCATACATTAGTCAGACCGTACCAGGCAATGCTTCATTTACTATTTCTGGAGGCACACCTCCTTACACCTACTTCATCATGGACGCTCAGCTCGGAGGTCAAAACAGCGTGAATGGCGTTTTTCCAACGCTTTGGCATGGCGACCAAACATTGACTGTCACAGATTCAAGAAACTGTACATTCACCTATGATTTTACAATACCATTGATGTCTGACACAGATGAACTCTATGAAGACATGGACTTGAGAGTCTTCCCAAACCCAGCTTCCACCCAAATTTCAATCGAATGTAACCAATGTACAAAAATTGAAAATGTGATCATCCATAATATTGATGGGAGGGAAGTCATGAAGCTACATGCATCACAAATACAAAATCCAATTTCGATCAGATCGCTAAGCTCTGGCGTCTACCTTCTCACCATTCAATACAATGGAAAAATGATGGTGAAGAGGTTTGTGAAGGAGTAGTTTGTTTAGTTTTTTATTACACTGTCAAATTATAATTCTATTCCTTTTTCCTAGA
>JAHDDD010000214.1 GCA_020629535.1 Saprospiraceae bacterium | reverse complement strand
AGAATTTCTTTACTTGCCATTGCTACTGCAATTTTGTTTGCCCTTTTGGTTGTTTTGGCATTGTTTGCCTATCAAAGAAGTCGAAATTACAATGATGAATTAGAAAAAGCGATTGATGCCCGGACCAAAGAATTGAGAGAGAAAAATGAAGAACTTAGAAGATTCACATTTATTACAGCCCACGATTTAAAAGAACCAACTCGAAATCTGGTTTCATATAGTGGCTTGTTGAGTAAAAATATTGCCAAAAACAAAACAGAGAATTTAAGATCATATGCCGAATTCATTGGTCAGAATGCTGCCCAACTATATCACCTTATTGAGAGCATTCTAAAATTTTCTTCCGTCAGAGAATTGGATCCCTCTAATATGGAGGAAGTTTCACTGGCTACAATCGTGAATGAAATTAAAAACCTATTGAGTGACACCATTGAAAAGAAGAATGTTAAAATTAATATCAATACATTGCCCGTGGTGAAGGCAGAAAAATCATTGATGATCACGTTGTTCAAAAATCTTATCGAGAATGCCATTAAATTCAATGAGAATGATGAGAAGAAGATTGAGGTAGGATCATTGATGTTTGGAGACTCTAAAAAGATTTATATCAAAGACAACGGCATTGGAATTTCACCAGAGTATAAAGAACAAATTTTCGAAATGTTCACAAAGCTACATGCACGGAACGAATACGCCGGATCCGGTCTTGGTTTGTCGATTTGTACTCGTATCGCAACCCTCCATGGGTTCGGATTGAGCGTGGAAAGGAATGACTGGGGTGGTTCCACTTTCTATCTGGATATAGGCGTTGAAGGAGCTGAATTGTCTCAAGAAGAATTGATTGTCGACTCGGTTCAGCTTAATTAAAAGTCACATCATTTAAAAATCATAGTTGGTTTTTTGTTTCCATTTTCATTGAATGGGAAAAATGAGGTCAATACATATTTTTACAAATTAGAATAATCTGTAAATCATATTCCATTGATTTCGAATACTTTAAGAAATTTAAAATAAATATTGGGATTTAGCTTGAAACTCATTTAATTATTTTGTGATTGGCAAGTATGGTAAATTAAAATTATTTCATATTTTAATAGACTATTCAATAACCTATCAAAAATTGCGTACATGGCGATCACGACAAAAGACATAAGGAACGTGGTTTTGCTGGGCCACTCAGGCTGCGGTAAGACCACCTTTTCTGAAACGATGCTCTTCGAATCAGGAGCTATTAGCAGACGCGGTACGATTGACAACAAATCCACCGTTTCCGATTTTACAAATATTGAACAAGAGAAAGGGAACTCAATTTTTAGTACCCTCATGCACGTGAAATGGAGAAATTGCAAAATCAATATCATCGACACACCTGGGTCTGATGATTTTGTAGGTGAAGTAATTTCTTCTCTGAAAGTCGCAGATACGGCTGTTATGATTCTTAACGCATCCAACGGTGTAGAAGTAGGATCAGAAATCTTTTGGGAATATACTCAAAATTACAAAACACCAACCATCATCGTGGTCAATCAATGCGATCACGACAAGTCTGATTTTGAAAATACCCTGAGCCAAGCCAAAGAAAGATTTGGAAATAAAGTATTGGAAGTGCAATATCCGTTAAATCAAGGAGCGGACTTCAATACAATTGTTGATGCCTTACGTATGACCATGTACGTTTTTAAAGAAGATGGAGGGAAGCCTGAAAAAGTTGATATACCAGAATCTGAAATGGGAAGGGCACAAGAAATGCACAATGCACTTGTAGAAGCCGCCGCCGAAAACGATGAAGGCTTAATGGAAAAATTCTTTGAGGAAGGATCATTGACCGAGGAAGAATTAGCAAAAGGCTTGACCATCGCTTTGGCAAATCAGGAAATCTATCCTGTATTCTGCTGCTCATCCACCAATAATATGGGTAGCGGTCGTATAATGGGCTTCATCAATGATATAGCACCAAGCCCGGCTGATAGAGCACCTGCTGATTTGAAATCTGGAGAAACACTCACTTGTGATGCGTCGGGTGACGTGAATGTCTTTATTTACAAAACATTGTCAGAACCACAGGTGGGAATGGTGAGCTACTTCAAAGTCTATTCAGGCACACTTAAGTCAGGAATGGATTTAGAAAATAAAAGCAACGATGGTATGGAACGGATAAATCAAATGTTCGTTGCTGAAGGAAAAAATAGATCACAGGTTGAAGAATTGATTGCAGGTGACATCGGGGTTACAGTAAAACTCAAGAACAGCCACACCAATGATACGCTTGGTGGGAAAGGAAAAGAAGTTGCTATCGCACCCATCGAATTTCCGAGCCCGAGGATCAGAGCTGCGGTAAAACCTGCTGGTAAAAACGAAATGGAAAAACTGATGAAAGCCCTTTTCCAAATTGCTGAAGAAGATCCAACATTGATCGTTGAGCAGTCGGCTACATTAAAACAAACCATCTTGCACGGTCAAGGACAACTCCACATGGACATCATTAAATATAGAATCGAAAAAGTCAATGGCATTTCCATGGAATTTGAACAACCTAGAATTCCATATCGTGAGACCATTACTAAATTGGCCAATGAATCCTACAGACATAAAAAACAATCTGGAGGTTCCGGTCAATTTGCTGAAGTTCACTTGCGAATAGAACCTTATTATGTGGGTATGCCAGACACAACAGATCTTACCGTCCGTTCAGCATCTGAAGATGAATTGCCTTGGGGAGGTAGGATGTTGTTTCAGTGGTGCATTGTGGGTGGATCGATTGATTCGAAATACATCAATGCCATCAAGAAAGGTATCATGCAGCAAATGGAAGAAGGACCATTGACTGGATCGAATTGCCAAAATATACGGGTAAGTATATACGATGGAAAGATGCACTCAGTTGATTCAAATGATATGGCTTTCATGATTGCTGCAAGTACTGCATTCAAAAATGCATTCGTAAATTCAAAGCCTCAATTGATGGAGCCAATCTATGATGTTGAAATTTTGTGTTCAGACACTGTGATGGGAGATGTGATGGGTGACCTACAAGGTCGACGCGCCATCATACAAGGAATGGATGCAGAAGGACATTATCAGAAAATAAAAGCAAAGGTTCCACTAGCTGAAATGTATCAATACTCTTCATCCTTGAGGTCATTGACACAGGGTAGAGCGAAGTTTACAAGAGAATTCGCCGAATATGCTCCGGTCACACCGGACATTCAACAAAAGGTGATTAACTCATACAAAGCTCAACTTGAAGAAGTATAGTTATATATATCTACTGATTATGAATGAAGGCCTCTCCGGAGGCCTTTTTTTGCTTTAGTTTAATTTGCATACCATAATGATCAATTGTTCAAAAAGAAACATCCGCATTAAAGAATTGACCGTTAAGGAAGGCAGGCAGCTGTCTGAGGCGCGTAGGCGACGAGTTTTGGCTGTGTGTAAAGGGAAATTATTATAGGTCAAGGGCTTTACAGTGGTGGGTTTTTTGGTAGACAAAAAATGAAGATGCAAAAATTCATTTCTAAAAATAGTCACCATTTGCTCTAATCTCAGAAACCCGTACCTTCGCAAAATGCGTGTTGGGTTTGATGCAAAAAGACTATTTCTAAACAATACCGGTTTGGGAAATTATAGCAGGACATTGATGAAAAATCTCGTTCGTCATCATCCTGAGCATGAATACATTCTTTACACTCCCACTATTGAAAGAAACGCTGAAACGGAATACTTTTTCAATCAACAGAATATAGTCATCAGGAAGCCTGAGCAGAAATCGTTGGCTTGGAGAAGTTTTGGTATTAAGTCAATGCTGTTGGAAGACGAGATTGATATTTTTCATGGCCTTAGTAATGAATTGCCATTTGGAATTTCGAATACAGGCATCAAGTCAGTGGTGACCATCCATGATGTAATCTTCAAAAGGTACCCAAAGCAATATCCTTTTTTGGACCGGATTATTTATCACTATAAAACAAAAAGAGCAATTCAGGAAGCCACCCAGATTCTGAGCATTAGCAACCAAACGACAGAAGATCTCGTTCATTATTATGGAGCACCTGAAGAGAAAATTTCTCTGATTTATCAAACCTGTAATGAATCATTTACAAGTCAAAATGGACAGAGGTCTCATCCAACCAATGATTTCTTTTTATATGTTGGTTCAGTGATTGAAAGAAAAAATTTATTGACTGTCTTGAAGGCTTTGAAAGCGGTCAGCATTGATCAAAGGAAAAAGTTAATTGTGGTCGGTGGAGGAAAAGACTATTTGCAGAAATGTAAAAAATTCGTTGGAAATCATGATCTTAGTAATTGGGTGGAGTGGAAATCTTCTATTTTAAACTCACAACTGGTGGAATATTACAAGAATGCAGCTGCTTTAATCTACCCATCCATGTATGAAGGATTCGGAATTCCGGTCTTAGAAGCTCAATTTTGCGGTTGCCCTGTGATTACTTCTAATCGATCCTCATTGAGGGAAGTAGGAGGGAAAGCAGCATTGTTGATTGATCCAACAGATCAAGGAAATGTAAGATGGGCGCTGGAAAGCATCATCAATGCAAAGTTTAAGACAAATGCCTCAGATTTGGAACAGCATTTGGACAAGTTTAAAGCGCAAAGACTAAGTTGTCAATTGATTCAAATGTATGAATCAATACTAAATGGATAAATAGAATAACTTTTGAGTACTGCTCGAACAAAAGAATTTTATCAACTGATTAAAGTAATCAGTTTAATCGCCATTTTCATTTCTTCCATCATTGGCACACTTGCGTATGTAGTTGGCCTAACTAGTCTGGCGATTACTTCCTACCTACTTGTTATCTTATGTGGGTTCTCATTTTATTTGGCAAAGATTAGGAACGGCTGGGCAGATGACATGTTGATTTTGACCTTTCTGGTAACTTTTGTCACTACTCCATATTTTGGAATGCATTATATGGCAGGTCTTTGTCTCTTTCTAACGACAATTTCTCTGACCATTTTTTTTGTCAGAACTTTAAGGCTCCAAATTTTATATCTCTCACTTGCATTCGTAATGTCAATTTTGACTTTATATAATTTGGTTTCACATCATAATCTTGATAATTCACATTTCCCAATAGAACTGCTCATTTTTACAGGTTCATTTATATCCATCATAATAATTAATTACAAGTTTATCCAAAAGATTCAAAAGTCAAATTTTTCGTTGAAAAACAGAGATGAGCAACTCACCAAGAAGAATCAAGATTTAGAAAAATATATCAGCAGCAATTTGCAACTGGAAAATTATGCTCATATGACTTCGCATGAATTGAAAACACCCATTTCCAATTTGGCGAACATATCTGGTCTATTGCAAAAGAAAATGAAGGAAAAATTGACTAAAGAAGAGCAGGAATTATTGAATATGATAGAGGGTAATGCAAAAGATCTCAATGAGAAAATCAATGCTCTCATGCACCTCTCAAAAGTGGATTCATTAAATCCAGTCATGGAACGGATTGTTCCATATTCATTTATCAGAACTGTCATTGAAAGGCATTTCAACGCATACAACATAGAGTTGAATATTTTCTCTAAGGAAATTTTTGGGAGTAAAAAATTGCTCGAAATGTTGTTCACTCATCTCATACAAAATGGCATTGAATTTAATCAGAATCCACCTTCAGAAAAGAAAATTATTATTGAAGAGCTGAAATTTGATTCAGGTTTTAGTTTTGCAATCCATGACAATGGTATTGGGATTGGTCAAGAATATAGAGAGAAAGTATTTCTCATGTTTCAGAAATTAGAGAAGCCCCTAAACCCAACCGGTAGGGGCGTAGGTCTTGCCATCTGTAAGCGTATAGTCAATAGGCACAACGGACGGATATGGGTAGAAAATAGTAAATTAGGAGGTACGACCATGACATTTACCATACAACCATCCGTTAGAGACTTTGCTACAAGTGCATAGGCTCTTCTCTATTCCACAATTTATCTAAAGCTACCAAGTGTGACAGAATCACCATTGGAACAACAAATCCAGGGAGTAATACAAATGGAAAATGTAGTACTAATATATTGGGCTGATCAAAACCCATTTGTTGGATAGCTGTCGGAGTGGAAAGAACGGCAGTAATGATGATATTGGATAATAGCAGGAGACAAAGAATATTCCAAATGATTAATGCTTTTCTCTTCAATCCGTCTTTTGAAATAAAAAAGTATACAGCGAGTGGAGCAGTAAGACCTGCCAGTATATCAAAGTTTCTTCCTGTAAAACACATGATTTGTGGAATCACTTCATAACCTACCAGCACAAAAAACAAAGACTCGACAATGATGCGGATCGTATGAAACCACGTTAATGATGTTAATGGAATTTTGCGAAAATAACTTCTAATATTAGATAGAAAAAATGCCAAAATAATTAAGCCCAATGCCGGTGTTGCAACCAGTAAAAATCTTGGTGGTACAGCATCAAGTGCCGAGGCAAAGAAGAGTTGATAAGATGATAGACTTAAACCGACTATAATCATTAAGCACAATCCCATAATAATCATTTTTGATTTCATGGGCATACCTGTTATAGAAAGCCAGCGGTATAGCACATAGTAGCAGAGAATAACAAGTGCGATAAAGATTAAATCGATAGTAAGTGGAACTTGAGTAAGCATATTTATTTTATTTGTATGTACAACTAATATTTTAAATTTTTTATTTCAAATGCGCATAAGCCTTATTCAAAATGCGGTCTAATGCTTTTATATTACTTGGGCCAAGTACTTCAGCAACATTATGATGTAATTGTCTCCACACCGGACTGACTTCTTCCAAAAATTCTTCCCCTTTTCGGGTAATATTAATGATAGTATTTCTAGAATCTTCTCCTTTCCTAATTTCAATAAATCCTCTTTCTTTCAATTTCTTAATATCTCTACTCATGGTGGAAGGGTCAAGGATCAATTGATTGTAAATGGATTTTTGGTTGACATCCTTTCTTTTGCCAATGATAAATAGGATAGAGAGCATGCTTCCTTTTACGTTGAAAGGCTTGAGTTCTTTTTGATAATAATTATATATCATCTTTTGGAGTCTCCGGACTTTCCCATTGATGCATTCTCTTGGATCTACTTTGTTAAATTCTTTTCCCATAATATTTGTATGTGCAAATATATTACTTGTATGTGCAATTATCAAGTATTTCGTAGAAAACACCGGGAAGGAATTAATAGATTCAGCATCAGCTAGCACTAATCAATATCATCCTAAATTTTCTCCAGCTCTGAGGTAGGGATCCAATAGATGTCCTGGTTTGATGTATA
>JAHDDD010000213.1 GCA_020629535.1 Saprospiraceae bacterium | reverse complement strand
CCGCTGTCAACTGATTCATCTGATACATACCATCAGCAAATATTTCAACTCTTGCACCGATACCAAAACTATTGGATTCATTACCCTTTAACTTAATCTGGATAAAGTGATGATTTGCCGTTCCAAGGTTTCGAAAAATTTGATTTCCAGCATTTCCTTTATTTGCAACAACCAGATCTACCATCCCGTCTAGATCAAAATCAACTGCCGCAGCTCCATAACTGTTCCCAAGACTCTCAATGTCTTTGAATTGAGAATTGACTTCAAATTCGAAATTTGATTTGTTCAAGTATAAACGATTTGGCATGTCTTGTACTATGGTCGGAAATGAACTATCATTAGATACATATACATCCTTCCATCCATTGTTGTCGGCATCAAATAGCACAATCCCCCAACCCATCCCAAGGTCATTGACCGGACTTGTTGTCGCTACATCTATAAAATTGCCCAATCCTGTATTTCCGTACAAGACATTGTCATTGAGGTTGGTAATGTATAAATCCAAATTTCCATCATTATTAAGATCAGCCACATCGACTCCCATTCCGAATCCTTCATAACCAGAAGAAGTTGAAAATGTAACATCTACGAACGTACCGTTAGACTGATTAGAAAAAAGTAAGTTTCCTTCATTACCATCACGCGTTTGATATAGATCAAGATCTCCATCATTATCATAGTCAAAAAATACCGCCCCCATCGAACGACCAGTATCCGATATTCCTGACTGTGAAATTTTGTTCTCGAATTTTCCACCTTCATTGATCCATAGTTCGTTTTCTTGAAAGACATGCGCAATGTATAAATCAAGATCTCCGTCACCATCCACATCGGCTGCATTGAGTGTGCGTAGATTGCCGTTGGAAATGATTCCACTTTCAACAGTTACATTCGTAAATGTCCCACCATCATTTCTAAATAGAATACTTGGTTCGAATTTGTTTCCTAAAAATAAATCGAGATCACGATCATTGTCATAATCCCACAAAAGGGACATATTGGTATCTCCTCCGTAGTCAACGCCCCAACTTTCTGATTCTTCATTGAAATGAAAATCACCTTTATTTACATAGAGTTTATTCAGTGCGTCCTTACGACTAATATAAATATCTGGATATCCATCACCATTGATATCTCCGATGGCAACACCGTGATTATCACCAGTTAATCCAAAATCCAAGGACTGTGTCATCTCGCCAAAACTTTGGGCAAAACACATCCCGTACCAAAGAAAAAATAAAACCGAAAGCTTAGATTTCATTATCAAAATATAATCATTCTAAAATACACAATACGAAGATTATTACTCCAATTCGAGAATTAGTATTCCTCTCGACTGAAGCGTCAATTTATCATCCAACAAAAATGATTTTTCACTCATCACATCTCGGCCTTGGGTAACTCCTTCTAATCTTTCTGAAAACCGATCTAGTTTTAAGTCAAAAGGTTCCTCATTTTTATTCATAACAACCATGACCTGATCATTTTTACTGTATCTAAAATACACATACACACCCTCCGAAGGAATAAAGTGCATCAATTTTCCCTCATGTATCACCTTTTTATTTTTTCTCCAATTCAGAATTTTCTTGCAAAACGCATATGCCTCCGCAGGATCGCCTTTCAAGTTTACAGGATTGAATAAATTTAAACTATCCCCTTGCCAACCACCTGGAAAATCAGAACGTATGATTCCATGACTATCAGTACCAGGATTAGACATTAAAATCTCTGTACCATAGTAAAGTTGGGGAACTCCCCTCGTTGTCAATATGTATCCCAAAGCCATTTTGTATGCCGTAAAATCTTCATTCACTTGCGTAAATATTCTGCTCATGTCATGATTATCAGGGAATACAACCAATGCGTTAGGATCTGAATAATGGAAATCTTTTGTGAGAGACTGGTACAAACGTATCAACCCTTCATTCCAACTTTCTTCCTCTGTCAATGATTTGTGAACGGCAAAACATAGTGGGAAATCCATGAGACTCGGCAAACATGAATTATTGCCATCTGCATTGTTCTTGTCTTTTTGCCAATATGAAATAACAGAAGGATCTTCAATCCACTCTTCTCCAACGATATTAAAATTAGGATACTCGTCCATAATAGCACACGTCCAATCCGTCATAAACTCCTTAAACGGATATGAATAAGTATCTTGCCTTATTCCCTCCAATCCCAGGTATTCAATCCACCAGATTGAATTCTGAATGAGGTATTTTGACATAAATTCATTCCTTTGATTCAAGTCTGGCATGGCAGGCACGAACCAACCATTGGTCATTATCGTTCTGTCCGTTTTTGAAGCATAGGGATCCATCAATGTTTCTTTCCTATGATTGGTTCCAAGGTATTCATTTCCAAAATTGTTGATCCAATTTTTGAATGGTGGATCTTCCATCCACCAATGTTTGCTCCCACAATGATTGACGATGATATCCATGATCATGCCTATCCCCATTGAACGTGCTTTATCACTCAACGCTTTGTATTCTTCATTGGTCCCAAACCTAGGGTCGACTTTATAATAGTCTGTGGTAGCATAGCCGTGATACGACCATTCATCCTGATCATTTTCCAAGACAGGATTGAGCCAAATGGCGGTAAACCCAAGATCATTGATATAATCAAGATGATCAGAGATGCCTTTAATATCTCCACCGTGACGGCCGTATTCAAGAGACCTGTTCAGACCTTCCCTCATTCCATCTACTTCATCATTTGAAGGATCACCATTTGCAAATCTATCTGGAGTGATCAAATACATAACATCTGAATTGTCAAACCCATTGATTTGTGAAGGATCTCTTTCCCTTTCCTTTAATTCGAATGTGTAAACCAAATCATCAGCCCCTTCCTTTTCAAATCGAATATCTACTTTGCTAGCAGATGCCTTCAACTCAACAGCAACATCTAGAAATAAATAATTGGGACTTTGAGCTTTATGCACTTTTTTCAATGATAATTCTTTGGCAGGAATGGTTGGCGTATATTCAGAAATGTTTTCGCCATACACCAACAATTGGACCTCAGGGGCATTCATTCCAATCCACCAAAATGGCGGTTCAACTCGTTCAATTTTCTGGGATTGTGCGGGAAAATAAGAACAACAAAGAATTGATAATAAAGGAAGTATATATCTAAACATAACAATATTTATTTCAGTAATATACGGATTTAACGCTACTTTTTGTCATATTTACACTATCTAAGATTATTTTACTGATAATCAAGGAATAACAGATAATTTCCAATTCTAAGTCATGTCAGAAGCGAATTTCAAGACCGAGAATATAAACACTTGGATCACCGAATTAAATACAGAAGCGAAAGCTGCTATTTCAGTTGATTGTGTAATATTTGGTTACGAAGACAATCAATTGAAAGTGCTACTCATCGAATGTAATATGCCGCCTTTTGAAGGCAAACTCTCATTACTTGGTGAT
This sequence comes from Saprospiraceae bacterium, assembly GCA_020629535.1. Lineage (GTDB taxonomy): Bacteria > Bacteroidota > Bacteroidia > Chitinophagales > Saprospiraceae > JAHDBF01. Next base: position 3,862 of record JAHDDD010000213.1, on the reverse strand, counting down.
CTCGTAAAATCAAATGAAAACCTCGATGAAGCCGCAGCACGAATTTTAAAAGCAAGGACCGGATTGAACAACGTATATCTCGAACAGGTTAGAGCATTTGGAGATCCAGGGAGACATCCTCTGGGGAGAGTGATCAGTATGTCTTATGTATCTTTAATAAAAATCCAAGATTACGAAGTTCTCGACATCGATCAAAAAAGACTTAAGTGGTTCCCTGTCGATCAGGTCGAAGAAATGGCTTTTGATCATGCAAAAATCCTAAACGTTACACTCAACTGGCTTCAAGACCGGATCAAAGAACGACCTATTGGCTTCGAGTTACTGCCTAAGAAATTTACATTGATACAATTACAAAATCTCTATGAGATCATCCTTAATGTAAAATTGGACAAACGAAACTTTAGAAGAAAATTAAGCAGCCTTGGCGTACTCAAAGACATTGGCGAGAGCCAAAAAGATGTCGCACACAGGCCTGCAAAATTATATTCTTTCGCAGAAAATAGAAGTGAACAAAAAAACGGACTTAGCTCGTTGATTAATTTCTAAGCCGCACTACCCGCTTTGATGTCCTTTGAATACAAAATCTCACTTGACGGATTTGTAAATCGCTTGAACAATTTATAAGCAAGAAAAAGTGATATCAATGCGCCAATGATCACAACAGTAGTTTGTCCGAGGGTATCAACAATCAATTTTAGAAATGCAGCCTTGCCAGCATTCTTTCCACCCACCTCTGCCAATTGGGAAGAATCGTCCATGGTTGCCATCAAAACGGTCATAAGAACGGCAATGCCAAGGATAAAAACATTCCACAGCAATGGCTTTATTTTCCCTTCTTGTGAAGAAGATCGAAAGAGATCCAATTTTTCACCCAAATATTGACCAAATTGATTGGATAGATCTTTATTGCTGAAATTGATGTTCAGCTTTTTCTCCTTGCCTTTTTCATTGATGTATTTAATCTTTGCTGCTTGCGAAGCTTCATTGTATGATATTTCATGAATATTGGCTAACGGAACTTTGAATCCGCTGGCAAGCAAACCTTCATTGGTTATTTCTTTTTGAAATTTTTCCATGTTCCGAACTTTGTTTTGACTAAACCAAAGTTCGTGTCCCGTAAGTACCATTGATTTTGAAATCCCTGCACCTACACTGAAAATCTGATTTTCCATAAATAAAAATTTGTGATTTATTATTTAGTTAGCTCTATTCAATAATTGCTCTGCGAGATTTCTTAATACATATTTCTTATCATCATCTACACCAACTGTATCTAAATGTGACAGCGCCAATTGTTGATAATTTTCTTTCAGTTGCTGCGCATACACCTTAACGTGACAATTTTCGAAAAGTCCTTTCACTTCTTTAATCAATGCCTCTTCTGTTTCAAATTGGATGTTTTCGGTAAAAATGGATCTGAGTCTCAGACTATCTTCTTCGCCGAGCAATTCTAATGATTTTAAATATAAATAAGTTTTCTTTCTTTGAACTATATCACCCGCTTCTTTCTTTCCTGAAGACCCTCCCCAAATGTCTAGAATATCGTCTTGAATCTGGAAAGCGATCCCAAGATTTTTCCCAAACTTATACAAGTGACCTGCATCATGTTCACTTCCACCTCCGATCAAAGCTCCAAATTGAAGTGAAGCTCCCAAAAGTACCGCCGTTTTAAATGTGATCATTTGAATGTAGTCATCGATCTTGACATCATCTTCTGTTTCAAAATCGATGTCCATCTGTTGTCCCTCACAAATCTGTATTGAGGTTTCATTAAATATCCTTGTTAGCTTGGAATTTAATTCTGGACCATAATTTTCAAAAAACTTGTAAGCATATATGAGCATCACGTCTCCTGATAAAATGGCTGTATTTATATTATACTTTGCATGCACAGTAGGATGACCTCGCCTCAAATCTGCCTCATCCATAATATCATCATGCATCAACGAAAAATTATGAAAATACTCCACGGCATGCGCTGCAGCCATTGGAACATTCAAATCTTCTCCAAACATATTGTAAGAAGCCAATGCCAATAATGGTCTTATTCTCTTACCTCCAATTCCCAGCAAATAGCTAACCGGCTCATATAAATTGGGAAGATTGGCAGGTAATGAAATCTCATTTAGAGCTCGTTCGTATATCTCTCGCAGTTCCGATAGTTCTTTCAACTTCATGCATCCAAAGATATAATCTCAAAAGTGAAATCAAACTATCATTTCTGATTTCAAAAAGTATCTTTGACAAAAATTTAGTGGTGCTGAGACTTTATATAAAACTAGCTCTTCTGTGTGTATTTATCTTTGCATGCAATACCGATGATGAATCATTCGATTTGATCATTGTCAATGCTGATATACATCCTGTTTCCGGGCTGGAAATTGAATATGATGCCATTGGTGTTAGAGATGGAAACATTCAATGGTTGGGCAATTCTGATGAAATATTAAAGAAGAAAAATCCCAACACGAAAGTACTGGATATCAATGGTGCCTTCCTAATGCCAGGCTTTATCGAAGGTCATGGACATTTTCCAAATTTGGGTAAAAGTCTTCAAAATTTGAATTTCTTAGCAGATACTTCCTGGCAAGATATTACTTTGAAAGTCAAGAACAAGCTCAAGGATGTTGAACCAGGAGAATGGATTTATGGCCGAGGTTGGCACCAAGAGAAATTCACTATGTCTCCTGATGAGGCTGTAGACAAATACCCCATCCATACTGAAATTTCAAAACTAACACCTGACAATCCTGTGATTCTTGTGCATGCGAGTGGACATTCTCTATTTGCCAATGAAAAAGCCATGCAAATTGCAGGCATAAGCAAAGAATCTCCAGATCCGATGGGCGGAAAAATCATCAAAGATCAAAATGCCAACCCTATCGGCGTATTTGAAGAGAGAGCCATGCGCCCCATCTTTGCAGTCTATGATGATTACATCAAAAGTTTATCAGAAGAAGAACGCAAAACAATATGGTTGGAAGGAAACAAACTTGCGCAACAAGAATGCCTCGCGAAAGGAATCACATCTTTCCAAGATGCAGGTTCCAAATTCCATGAATTGGAATGGATGAAAGAATTGGCTGAATCTCAAAAATTAGACCTCAGACTTTGGGCCATGGTGCGACACTCTGCTGAAGAAATGCAGGGAAAACTAGCAGATTACAGGACCATTGACGCAGGAAATGGATTCTTCACTTGCAGAGGTTTGAAAACAGAGTTGGACGGAGCACTCGGTGCACATGGAGCTTGGCTGCTTGAATCGTATACTGACAAACCTGGATTTTTGGGTCAGAACACCACAGAGATATTAGAAGTAGATAAAATCGCCCAGCTTGCCTACGATCATGAAATGCAACTTTGTGTTCATGCCATTGGAGATAAGGCCAACAGGATGACTTTAAATATCATAGAAAAATACAGCAAAAGAGATTCTGCTCCCGACCTTAGGTGGAGGGTTGAGCATGCTCAACATTTGCATCCTGATGATATTCCAAGATTTAAAGAACTGGGTGCTATTGCCAGCATGCAAGGAGTACATTGTACTTCAGATGCTCCCTTTGTAACATTGCGTTTGGGTGATCAACGAGCTAAAGAAGGCGCATACGCTTGGCGTGCATTGCTCGATTCAGGCGCCGTCGTGGTCAACGGTACGGACGCACCTGTTGAAGATGTAGATCCACTTGCTAGCATATACGCATCCGTTACGCGAAAGCGTGAAAACCCAAGTATGGAATTTTATCCTGAACAGAGAATGACGAGAAAGGAAGCCATTTACTCATACACCATGGCCGCAGCTTATGCCGCATTCGAAGAAGATAAAAAGGGCTCTATAGAAGTAGGAAAGTATGCAGACTTCGTC
>JAHDDD010000212.1 GCA_020629535.1 Saprospiraceae bacterium | reverse complement strand
ACTCAAGTGTTAAATTGTCGCAATGAGCAAATGAATACCTCTTCAAGGTTTGCGGTTTCATTACTATATGTATCTTTAATTATCGTTTGTATTGTTGATTCTCGATTTACGATCAAAATAAATAAAAGATGTATACCGCACTAACAAATCGAGTATTGCTAATTCTTTCATTTTACCTTTTTATTGTACCGTCAGGAATTACACAATTGATGTATCCAGAATTGGTTTATGGAGGACCACCAGATAAGTACGACAGATTAAAGATTGTTGACTTTGACAATGATGGAGGGATAGATCTCGTCTATGAAGATTGGGATGGTGTAAAAGTTTATTCTTTTGACAACGAGAATATAATTACTACAGCGCGTCATATCCGACTCGACTCATTTATCCGCGGTCTTGAATGGATAAAAATAGACGACTTAGATAATGATGGAGATAGTGACATATGGGCATTTAAAAGATTTGACAACGAGTTATATCTATTTGAAAATGATGGAACAAACTATTTCAAAAATAGAAATACAAACCCTGAATTGAACGCACGCTGTTTAAATAAGGACATGGATAATGACGGCTATAATGATATGGTCTTTATTAAAGATGATTCATTGCAAATTTACTTTTATCAAAGTCCATTCAATTATGGAAACGCCTTTAAAATCGGATTAGATAGTTACAATTTACGGTCCATTGATTTTGATAATGATGGCAACTTAGATATTATGGCAAGATTGTCAGGCGAAGGTCTTGATTTTAGGGTATTCAAAAATGTGGAAGGTACGGGAAGAAACTTCGAAGAAGAGAACCTACTCGTTTTTGAGCAAGTAGATATTTATAGTAATTCAGGTTTAATGTCTTACAGTATTGGTGATGTGGACAACAATGGAAGTATTGATTTCATAGCAGCCTTTGGAGATCCATATTCAAATTCGGTTGAAGTTTATATCAATTTTTACGATGGTTCAAATTATTATAGTAAGACAACACTTGATACTCTTTTCAATTCCCCTGACGAAATTCCTGTTTTTGCTCCAAAATTAAATTTAACTAAAGTCAATAATGATGGGTATCTTGATTTAGTTATGACTTCGTCTGAATATCAATTTTTTTGGATGAGTGAAAATCAAGACATTTTGAATTTTCGAAATGAAATTGGTATACCCATGGAAAGGTATCTTCTCGCCGGAGCAGATTTCCTACATGACTTCAATGATGATTCATTGATTGATATTTATAATGCTGAAACAGGGCAAGTTTTTCAATGGAATGAAGAAGAAAAAAAAATCGACGAACTTTATGAAGTTCACTTTGACCACTTTGGTTCGTCATACAAATTTCATGATTTTGATTACGACAATGATTTTGATCTGGTTTTGATAAGCACAAATACATTGAATATTTTGGAAAATGTAGGCACTCCGGAAGAAATGTTGATCAATCATATTCCTTTGCATTCATTCAAGACAGAAGACATGCAAAATGTAATAAGTCTAAATACCTTTCATTTTGAAGTCCAAGATGATAAAGTAATCCTGAGAGCCATTGATACATCCGAAAATAAAATTTTAATAGAAGTAGGCTTCAATGAAAATGGATTTTCTGATACTGAAAGATTGATACAAAGTCTTGAACCTGAAAAAACAAATGCAAGATTCAGATATATCAACACAGACGAACAGGCCGATCTTTTATATTATGATCTTACAGATGATTGTATCAGAATACAATTGGCAAATGGCAACTACAATTACGATCCACCTCAAACTCTTTTTTGCTATGATGAGACACCAGGCTTGATTACTTTTCATGACAAAGATGAAGACGGAGATCGCGACGTATTGTACAGAATTGAAGATGAATTATTTTTCATCGAATATGATCAAAACAACTTTGGAGAACCTGTCAAACTGATGGACTTTCCGTTGCCGCGGTATTTGAGTAAAATGATCATTCATGATATAAATAAAGATGGTCTATCGGACTATATAATTATTGATTATGATAGAAGTTGGTTGGCCATGAATCAAGGTGACAATCAATTCACTTTTGCCAAACATGGAAATGATCTATCAGATCCATTCGATTTTAATGGTGATGGATATTTAGATTTGGCAACTCAAGACACTCTTTTTATTAACCCAACGACCACAAATATTACATCTGTCAAGGATTGAAAGTTATTGCTTAATCTATGGAGATCTGAAAGCCAAAGACTTAAACAACAATGGAATAATAGATTTACAAACCAAATCCTCCAATGCATTTGTATTTTGGGATATTACAGACTTCCCTGATACCGGCGTTTCTGTTAATGAGGCATTGAAGGAACAGGAATTCAAAATCTATCCAAATCCAACCTCTGACAAATTGGCTATCGTTACTCTCAATGGTGATGTATCTGACTTCATCATTGAAGTGTATGATTTACATGGTAGATTAATACAAAATCTAAAGACTACTTCATTAAGCACAATGCTGGATTTATCACCATTTCCTTCTGGAGCATATTTTATTAAAATGGGGAATGAGCAAACTTTTCAAATAGAAAAAGTCATTAAAATTTAGCCATTTCCCTTTAAATAGAGTCTTTTACGGCTACATAATTCAGTTTGACATCATTGGTGACCATTTATTTGTTATATGTCTTTATAATATTAGCCTCAATCATTGTATTTTTGAATTCTAAATCCTTTAATTGTGAGAATAATGAGATTACGCCATTTGTGCGCTTGCTTTGCAATCCTTTTCTTATTTAACATACTTCCTTCCAAAACTTATGCTCAATGCGATTGTGCATATCCGATTCTGTTCCTTCACGGATGGACAGGCGATGCTACAAGCTGGGAGCCAACCTATACAGATGCAAATTTCATGTCTGCATGGGGGGGATTATCCGATACCTATGATGCCGTATTGAATGCATATCCTGACATGAGCAGTGCATTTGGCCCAGATGGAGTTCCTTACAACATTGATGATGATGTTATTTTTCAATTTGTCAATGATCCAAATGATTTAGCACCGGGATGCCTGTATGCGATTGACTATGGTTGGTTTTGGAATCAAGACCCATCAGACCCTCAAATCAATACCAGTGGAACAGCAGGTGGAGAATCCGACAGTAATCAATCGTCAGCAGAGAAACAAGGATACGCTGTAGGAAGAGCCATTGATGCCATTCTTGCCGCCAATCCTGGTAAAGAAAAAGTAATCTTAATCGGCCACTCTATGGGGGGATTTGGATCAAGAGAATACCTTCAAAGATATGAGAATGGAGCACCTACTTGGTGGGTTGATCCTGCAGATCCTGTCAATGGTCACAAGGTCGCAAAGTTGGTAACAGTAGGAACACCACACAGAGGAAGTAATGCTACGGCATTGGGTCTTGGTGGGTTGTTTAGTTTTGATGAACAGTCAGAAGCTGTAAGAGATTTGAGATTCAGTTACTATTGCGGTTTGTTTTGTGGGAGAATAACAGCTCCATATTTATTCAGTGGTTCAGAAGATCCCAACGTTATCCAATCAACAAGAGATAGTTATGATGTGGATTGTGATGGTGATGTTGACACGAACCCAATTATTCCACTAAATCAGATCGGAAGTCCTGATCCAGAAAATGGAACAACCGATAATCCAAACATGGCATTGCCAACAAACCTCAAATACACTTACTACAGTTCATACTCAGGTAGTTTGGGTACCACCAATTCGGGGGAAGGTGGTGACGGAGTTGTTGATTCAAGAAGACAATGGTTGTTTACTGGTGGAAATGGAGAACCTTCAAATTTCTTCAACGGAAGCAGTGTATCTGTTCCTCATGATGGTGTTGACCACAGACTCTCTGATCATATTCATAGTGCAAACTCATATGGAAATGATGATTACTTTCATACCAGCCAAACAAGTGATGTAGATGATATGGTAAGATCGCTTGATGAAGCTGATTATCCATTTTTTGCATACAAAGTGAATATAGGAGTTGATTATTCTGGCTTCTGTTCGAAGAGAGCCGATATTGTTCCTGTAGATAGCGAATACACAAATTCTGCAAGCAATGCAGTTGACGGTGATTGGTATAAATTTGATATCACAACTGATACACCAGGTCTTAACTTTACCATTACACCAAGTGTTCACGCAGGAAGAATGGACTTTTATGAAGTGACTCCTGGAGATTATTCAAATGCGAATGCACCAATTACTAGCGTAGTTTGGCCTGCAGGTTCTGGTGTGCAATTGGCAAGTTCTAATACGACCTGTCTCATACCAGGTACCTATTATATGAGGATTACTCACGAAGGATTGAATAATTTTACCGATTGGCATACGCCTTATAAATTTAGAGTCGATCCAGCAACTTGCCCAATGGTAGGTGGATTAACCGCCACAGTTTCTCCATTGGATGCAACTGTAAATTGGACGGCAGTGCCATGTGCAAGCACATACACACTCCGTTACAGAGAACTTGGAACAACCACATGGACTACCATGACGACCACAGTGACAAGTCAATATATCAACGGTTTATTGCCCGGTACAAACTATGAGTTTGAAATTTCTTCAGACTGCGGAGGAGGTACTGCGTATTCTGCCACTGTATTCAGTACAACATCATGTCCAGTGACTTTACACATTCCAACAGTAGGAACCATTGGTGGTGTGCAAGATGGAGTGTACAATGTTGATCAATTGATCACTTCAGATGGTTTGGTCAACCAAGGACCAACCACTTACAGAGCTGGAAACTGTGTTGAGCTATTGCCAAACTTTGAGTCAACGCTTGGTACAATGTTTCTAGCTGAAATCCAGCCTTGTGTTTCAACATTGGCAACTGATGGAGAAGAGCTTAGAAGAACGATTGAACTTGAAACAGAAAGCCAAAGTACAATAGATCTTTCCAAATCAATACAAGAAACAAATCCGAAGTTCTTTGTGAGAAAGGTGCCACAGCCGGATGGTTCTGTTGTTATCGAAGTGAATAATCCAACAGAAGATCAAGTTCAAATAACAGAGATTACAAACAATAAGAAAAACTTACTTGTGAGCGAATCAGCCAATAAAGGTATGTTTCGATATTCCGTAGACCGGAATAACTTGGAAGTCGGTGATCATCTATACAATGTTCAAACAAGCCAAGGAGTCAGAGTGATCAAGATCACGAAGAATCCGCCGCTTGATCCTAGATTGATTAGAGATTAAAAATAAAACCAAAAAAGGCCTCAATCGAGGCCTTTTTTGGTTTTGTTTCTAATATCTCAGCTTCTCGCTTGATCCATTGAATGGCAATATCAACTGGCTCAGTTGATATTGCAAATGCAGTATTGTGTCCCAAATTTGAGAATAGCGCATATTCAAATGGTTTGCCTTTTACTTTCATTGTATTCAGTTGCTCAATGCACAACCTAGCAGGTATCTGAATATCTTTTTCACCAAAAAGCCAAAGACCTGGGATATTCAAATCATTTAAATAATCCTTGGGATCTGTCGTGATAAATTGATATTTGTCGGGGTCATTTTTTAAATGATATCTAGCATCTTCCTCTGTATGGCTATCCCAGAATTTTGAATTTCCGTTGGTATAAAATTGGAACCTAAGTTGTTCCAACGTTGTAATTGTAGGGCAGCTAAACAAAACCATAAATTCTACAAATGGATTTTTGCAGGCTGCAATAGGCATGATCCAACCTGCCTGGCTAAATCCGAGAAGTCCAATAGGTATTCCATCATTCAATTCATGCAATATATCAACTGCAGCACTCACATCCCTCGCTAATAGTGTTAAATTGGTTGAATCAATGTTATTTGTTCCCACTTCAGGACCAGCGTAAATTCCCTCCGATTCTCCTACACCTCTTTTGTCGTAGGTTAATACCGAGACACCGTGTTCAGCCAATAATTCTGCAAACTTAGTCATGCGTGGAACTTGGTCTGAACCATGTACAATTACGACAGCTGCTTTTGGATTTTCAGGCTTGTAAATTGTCCCAGCCAAATAGATTCCTTCACTTTTAAATCTTACATTTTCTTCGAAATACTCACTTGCTTGAGCTGAAAGGGTGAGTGTAATTGTAGTAAATGAAAATGTAAATAAGAAAGTTATCGCAATATGTAAAAGTTTTAATTTCTTCATTAATGTAAAAATTGGATTTAATAGAATTGCTTGCTTTTTATATTCCATTCTGATTCTAATAGCAAACCACTCACTTAAGATGGATAAGTGATAAACGAATATTCCCATATTTTATTAAGTCAAAGAAGATTTATTCCCAATTTTAAAGTAATTGTTCATGAAAAAGCAATCAACCAATCTAGATTTAAGTTAGTCCCAAAATCAAAAGAACTTATCTTTGTGCAGTGACCTATGAAAATCTAAAGTCGAAGATTCTTGCATTAAGAGAAAATGAAGACTTCAAGGATCAGCTGTGAAATCTTAATTAATTGAAAGAACTTTTTAGGAAAGCCAACTCAATGGGAAGAAATTACATTTCTTCCCATTGAGTTCTTTAAATCTCACATCATCAAAACTGGCCATTGGGATGCATCCAAAATATTCAAAAGTAGCGGGACAACAGCTTCGATCAGATCGCAACATCATGTCCGTTCATTAGATTGGTATAATCATATTAGTCAATCCATCTTTCAATCCACTTTTGGTCCATTGACAGAATTCAACTTTGTTGGCTTTCTGCCTTCTTACATGGAAAATGGGGATAGATCGCTAATACATATGGTTGATCACTTTATGAATGCTTCTGGTCAAAATGACAAAGCGTTTATCGATGACAATCCAACATTGCTCATTCAAACAATCAAAAGTTATCTCAAATCAAATCGGAAGCTGTGTTTGTTTGGAGTGAGTTATGCCATTTTGGATTTTGCCATGAATCATGGACCTATTGAAGATCATATACTCATCATAGAAACTGGTGGCATGAAGGGTAGAGGAAAGGAAATGGTCAAGGAAGAATTGCATAAACAAATCTTAAAAGGATTTCCAAATGCAAGTATACATTCTGAATATGGTATGACAGAATTACAATCCCAATTCTATGCGAGAGATGGAATGAACTTCATGATGCCTTTCTCTGCGCAAGTACATATTTCAGAAATCAATGATCCTTTCTCAAAGAGAAAAGAAGGAAAAACAGGTTTGATCAATATCATTGATCTTGCCAATCTAGACACCATTTCATTTATTGAAACGCAAGATATTGGAAAGTTAGATGCTGAAGGCCGCTTGCAAATCATGGGCCGCCTTGATCATTCCGATATCAGAGGATGTAACTTACTTTATGTTTAGCCCAAATTCTCAACATTCAGGCAGGCCAAACTTTACTTATACGATTTGAATCCTTCA
>JAHDDD010000211.1 GCA_020629535.1 Saprospiraceae bacterium | reverse complement strand
TTTAAATCGGGATGATTTTTTGGGTTCGTTTTTCATCTAGGAAAAAGGAATAGAACCATAAATATTTAATTGATAAAGTATTTGATTTTGTTGCTCATTGTTCGGTCATTTAAAAAATGGTATTTCAATCTCGCTTTCTCGGGAAATCCAAATATTAGATAAATTTGCATACTTTAGCTACCTTCACTTTATACCTGAGATTTTATGCACATTATCTTCGCTTCCTCTCTTGGATTTGAAAATGTTTATCCGGCGAAAGCACTTAAGCGTAACAAATTCATACATGGCCAAATTCATCTTGGTCAAAAAGGATTGTTGGAATTTTTGGAACTGCACACGGGTTTGTTTCAAAGAGACTATCCTGACATGTTACGAATCAATGCTTATCAAAAGGCCATTGAGTACTATCTTGACAAATCTCCGAATGCCTACATCGCTAAGTCATTTGAAAATGATCCAATTGGGTCTTCAAAGCAAATTTTGAAATGGCGAGATGAATTGCAATTGGCGCTCTGGGATTTTAAGCAGGATGTAGATCCTAAGATTTCAAAACGTATCGCCTTGGTCAATGCCATCGAAAAAGAAGTTGTTGACCTACCTCATGGGATCAATGATCGTTGGAGGAATGTACTCAAAGAGATTAAAAGTATTTCCAAGATTCCGGTCCAAAAGGTGACGGTGGCCGAACCTAAAAAGTTCATTCATCCCTTCTTTGTGGAGTTGATGATTGCTTTAAAAGAGTTGGGGGTCAAGATAGAATGGCAAAAATTCAATCCAAAGTATGCTGATACAGATCTTGGTCATTTCCAACGAAATCTAATTGCAAAGACTGAGGGCAAAGCAGAAGTGAAAAATGATGGATCATTGATTGTACTCAAGGCGGATAATGATAAGTTGATTGCCCGAGCGATTACAGAATTTTTGTTAAAAAGAAATGAACTCAACCCTTTGTTTATCATTCCTGAAAGAGGTGTCATCTTAGAGCAGTCAATGATTGACCAAGGCTTCCCCGCGATGGGATGTCTTGATCTGGATGAACATGGAGGCTTGATGCAATTGGCAAGTATAATAACGGTCTTTTTGTGGGAGCCTATTGACCCAGAAAAGTTGATTCAGTTTTTGGCTTTGCCAATGGCTCCAATCGATAAAGCCGTTCGCCAAAGCTTGGCCATTGCATATTCAGAAAAGGCCGGAGTGAAAAATGAACACTGGGTTGAAGCAGTAAAGAAGTACAAAGAAAAAACCAAATTCCCAGCAAAGGATGTAGAAAAGAAAATTTCAAAATGGTTTAACCGAGAAAGAGCAGAACTAAGTGAAGGTGCTGACCCAGCATTGGTGCATGCTTTGTTTAAGGATCTAAAATCATGGGCTGATAGGAATGCTGGATTCAATAAAGATACAGATGATACTAAAACAGCTTCACTCAAACAGTTATCAGAAATGTGTCGTCAGATTATTGAGTTGTGTAGACGACGAGAAGGTGACTCAAAAATAAATCACACAACTTTAAATATTTGGTTGGATGAGGTCAATCCTGGAACATCAACCAGAGATTATTTAACCGAAATTGGTGCTTTCGAGTATGTAACGCATCCGGCCAATATGTTAGGGAATTCGGATATGACCATTTGGTGGAGCTTTACGGATGCAGGCAATCCGGTAAGCAATGCAACCAGTTGGTCAGAAGATGAATTAGAGATTTTATCAACTTGTTCATTGCACGAAAAGCAACAGCGAATCGATCAATGGTTTTGGCAGCAATGTCAGGCTGTGTTGATGACCCAGAAAAATTTGATACTCTGTGTCCCTCAAAAAATCAAAGGGGAAGAAGTGGTTGTAAATCCACTTTTGAATGATCTCCAATCTTGCTTTACATCCATAGCACCCATAAGCTACGATATTGACCTCAATGATAAATTGCATATCTCTGATGTTAAGATTGCTTTGAGCAGTTATACACAAAAAGAGCTGCCCAGATTAAAGACCCATTGGCAAATTAGCAATGGAGATAAATTCGAAAAGAGAGAAAGAGAATCTTACAGTTCGCTTTCCAAGTTGTTTTACTATCCATATAGTTATGTGTTGAGTTATCAATTGGGTATTCGTCTTGTCGAGATTCCGGATATTAGTATTACACATTTGTTGAAAGGAAAAATAGCGCATACGACCGTACAGTTTTTGTGGGAAGATCAAGACATTTTGTCTTATGATAATGAGACAAGACTCCAAAAGATAAAGTCAGTGCTCGAAGCTATAATCAAAGAAGAAGGAGCAGTATTTTATCTGCCCAAAAATGAATCATCATTGAATGAATATAGAATTCAGACAATGGGTTCTATCGAGCATATGTTTAATCAGATTATTGAAAATGGTTGGTCCTTTCTTGAGTCAGAACAAGAGCATACAGCCGATGGGTTAATACCATTGAAAGGGTATATCGATTTGGTTCTTCAGAGAGGAAATGAGTTGGCGATCATAGATTTGAAATGGGGAGGAATGAGTTCGAAGTTAGATGAAATGATCAAGGAGCAAGAATTGCAATTGATGATTTACGATCATTTTATGAATACCTTGGGTAAAGAGATTTATGTACATTATTATATCATTACAAAATGGATGTTCCTCTCCAGAACCAATGATGCCTTTAAAAACGCCAGAGTAGTTCCATTCACGAAAGAAAAAGCTAGACATAGAGAAGTGTTGTGGGGAAAAATAGAAAGCACATACAAACAGCGTTGGTCAGAAATTCTAGAAGGTAAAATCGAAGTAGGTGATGGCATGTTCGAGTCGGATTTAGAGAATAATTTTAAAATTTGGGAAGACTTGGACGGTAATTTTCTAACAGTACCAAGAGAATCTAAGAAAAAGAAAGTTGATAAATATTCAGATTATAAAAAAGTGATTGGTAAATGATTGCAGCAGAAACAAACTTGAAGTTTCCAAGAATTATTTCTGCGAGTGCAGGAAGTGGAAAGACCTATACAATCACAGAAGAACTTTTTAATAAAATAGATCAAGGTGAAACTACACCCGAGAAAGTAATCGCCACCACCTTTACGGTAAAAGCTGCGAATGAACTAAAAAGCAGGATCAGAGAAAAACTGATCGAGAAAGGGAAAACACGCGAAGCCAATCAAATGAATCAAGCATTGATTGGAACCATCAACAGCATCTGTCTGAAGCTTTTGAAAAACTATGCTTTCGAAGCGGGTATTTCACCCATGGTGGAAACATTGGATCAAAATGATTCTATTGTTGTTTTACGTGAAATCCTCGGTTCGATCATAGATGATGAGTACCTTGAACTTGCATATAAGTTGTACCAATCTGAATTGAACAATCCTTTTGCAAAACGCATACCGTATTTGTCGCAAATTGAGAAGATCATATCCAAGATCAGATTAAATGATCTTTCTTTGGACCAGGTCAATGATTTCGCAGAAGCTTCAGTGAAAGAATATTTGGGCAATTACAAAGGCATAAATATTGATCACGAAAGTGCCAGAAAGAAAGTCATTGAACTTCTTGAAAAAGGCTTTGAAAATATCCATCCTGAATTACTCGATGCCAGTCCAAAGAAGCAATTTATTGCATTGCAAAACCAATATTTTAGCATCAAGAATGATAGCTTTACTTGGCACGATTGGGTTACCTTGAATAAGATTGATTTGGCAGACAAGCATTTTGATCACATGATCAAAAGTGATATAAAAAAGTATGTCTCATGTCTGTTGAATAATTCTAAATTTAGAGAAGATTATAGCGCATACATCCATAAATCATTTGCCTATGCAAAGGAGGCCATTGAACAATATCAAAGGTATAAAGCAGAAAAGCGTGTATTGGACTTTACAGATCAAGAAGCTCTCTTATACAAATTGATAAAGGAAAATCCAGAAGTTGCAGAGCATATCAGCAAGACTTATAATCTTGTGATCATCGATGAATTTCAGGATGTTAGTCCATTGCAGTTGTCTCTATTTATGAAACTCACACAATTAACGGATGATAGTATATGGGTGGGTGATCCAAAGCAATCGATCTATGCCTTTCGGGATGCTGACCCCATTCTCATGAAAGGAATGATGAAATTAATTCCAGAGAATAAGCGACACCAATTGGGTCGATCTTTTAGGTCAAGAGCGTCTTTGATCAATTTTTCCAATGCTGTTTTTTCAGAAGCATTTAGTGAGTTGTTGAGCCAAGACGAGATTGTGTTGCGCCAAGGTGAGCTTAATATCACAGGAAGAGCTGAGAATGAAGATGAGTTGTTAACACCAGCTATTTCCTATTGGGATTTTTATAAAGATTTCAAAGGGAGAGCCAAAAAATCTTTGGCTTGGGATGCTCTGTCTGTTAGAATTCATAAATTACTGAGTGATCCGCCTCCTGTCTTTGATAAAGAATCAAAAACCTATCGTCCTGCGAGATTCGGAGACATCTCCATCTTGTGTCGTTCAAATTTTGAATGTAGATCTATAAATAAATGTCTTGGTCAAGCAGGAATACCAGTTGCTGCCGCCACCCACGGAATCATTTTTGAACCTGAAGTCGTGTTTATATCAGCATTGTTAAAACTATTGGCGTATCCACACGATACGTTGGCAAAAGCTGAGGTGCTATTATACAGTAAATTTGGTGGAGATCAGGCCGCGATGATTGATGATCGACTAGACTTTGAATCTGTGAAAGAGTGGGGGAAAGGCAACAAGTATATTGCTAAACTCAACGAATACAAACCGAGACTCTTCAATGATTCTCCATCGGTTACCATCGAAAAATTATTGAGTCTTTTGCAACTTGAAGAGCTTTTTGCTTCATGGGGAGATGTGAATCAAAGACTGTCAAACGTAGATGCGTATATCTTTCATGCATCCGAATATCAACAAACTTGCAAGCGACTGAAGAGTGCAGCTACCATCACTGGATTTCTCAGTTGGATGGAAGATTTGAACGAAACAGAGGAAGACAAGAGTGGAGTGCAATACGGTGATGTCTTAAAAGTGATGACCTATCATCAAAGCAAAGGACTTGAGTGGCCTATTGTGATATTGTGGAATCTTGATTTTCCACCCAAAGATAGATTTTATGGTGTGAACATATACAGCGGACCGGACTTTGATCCTACCAATCCTCTGAAAGGCAGAGAATTGCGATTGACCATCAAGCCATTCAATAAATCAAGCATTGAATCTTACAATGAAATCATTGATAATTCAGAACAAAAGAGAGATGCGGTGATCTTTAATGTGGAAGAAGAGAAACGTCTTTTCTATGTTGCAGCCACCCGCGCCCGAGATTATTTGGTCATGACCAGAGTCAATGCAAAATTGACAGTACCAAAGTTGATCTCCACCCATTTGGATCAATTTGGATTGCAAGATGGTATTGGTGATTCTAGCATCTCTTTTGATGGGAGAAAAGTGAGAGTCCAAAAAGAGAGCATCGGTATGCTCAAAGAATATGACCTAAAGAAGTTAAGTACCGGACTGGAGCATAAATATTTTCCACCGTCTAAAGGAAGGGGGATTTTTGAGATAAAAAGAATAAATCCTTCTAGCCGAAAACCTGTAAGTACTGCCACAACAGGAGAATTGATCAGCATTGGACCTAGCCAAACCGTTAATCGAAAAGGCATTGCCGATTCTGAATTGGGAACGGTCATTCACAACCTTATTGCAGTGTATCCCCAAATAAGCGATGATGCAAAATGGGAGCAATTGGTAGCGGACAGATTGTTTGACTTTGAAATGCAAGATGCATTGAATGTGAAGGAACTGGCTAATTACATTTCTACATTCTATACATACATCAAGAATGAATTTAAGCCTTTCATCATTCACAATGAGTTGCCTTTTCAAGGACATATGAAAGGAGGACAATCAATCAACGGATACGTGGATATGTTGATTGAGACAGATGAACATTTAATCATCATTGACCATAAAACTGTAAGTAAAGATTCAGACAGTGCTTATAAAGAAAAGGCCCTCGAGTTTTCCGGTCAATTGCAATTGTATAAAGATTGTCTTGAAAAATCATTCAAAAAGAAAGTAGCTTCAATGTTTATTCATTTTATTTTTGCTGGAAGAATGTTGGAGTTGAAGTGAATGATTGAATAACTTGTATAGTAGCAAATGAGTAAAATCGAAATTCGATATGTTGATGTGGTGCAATACCTAAAGCCTCTGCGAGAAGGAGGTTCTCTGCCGGCGATAGTTGAGGCGAATGATGGCTTTCTGTATGTGATTAAATTCAAAGGAGCCGGACAAGGTAAAAAGGCATTAATTGCTGAATTGATCGGTGGATTGTTGGCCAAAGAAATCGGTTTGAATGTACCGGAACTTGTATTCATGCATTTAGATGATTCCTTTAGCAGAACCGAGCCAGATGAGGAGATTCAAGATCTCTTGAAATTCAGTGTAGGATTAAATTTGGGAATGCATTATTTATCTGGGTCGATTACTTATGATCCTTTGGTTTCGATTGCAGATTCTATGTCTGCTTCAAAAGTTGTTTTATTGGATAGCATGATAAACAACATCGACCGCACAGCAAGGAATACCAATCTCTTAAATTGGAATCAAGAACTTTGGCTTATAGATCATGGGGCTAGTTTATATTTCCACCACAATTGGAAGAATTGGGAAAGTCATTTGGACCGGACTTTTCCGAAAATTAGTGAGCATGTTTTGTTGAGCAGAGCGGATAGTATCTTCGAGGCAGCAGAAGAAATAAAACAACTGATTGGTGAAGAAAAAATCATTGAGATCGTTGATCTAATTCCGGAGGATTGGTTGGATGAGGAGTCGAACATATTTTCTGTTGAAGATATGAGAAAGGCTTATGTGAAATTTTTATGTACCAAGTTGGGCATGATCGATGCTCTTGCCAAAGAAGCCAATGATGCCAAGTAAGGAAACATACGAATATGCGATTATTCGCCTGGTGCCGAAGGTCGAACGCGAGGAGTTTTTGAACGTGGGAGTGATCTTGTATTCGAAAAAGAAATCATACCTCGGCATCAAGTATGCATTGGATACAGAAAAGATCAAAGCCCTTTCTTCTGATTTGGATATTTCTATGGTTGAAGATTATCTCAACGCTTGGGAATTGATCTGCTCCGGATCTCCTGAAGGTGGTCCTATTGGAAAATTTGATTTGGGTGGAAGGTTTCGTTGGTTGGTGGCGGCTCGAAGCACAATCATACAAAGTTCGAAGACCCATCCTGGCTTATCCGATGATCCGGCAGCTACCTTAGAGAAGTTGTTTGAGAGATATGTTTTATAAAAGCAATATTCTTAATAAGAATGCCTTTAATGCCCCTGAATGTCTTAATGTTTCAAAACGAAAGCGGTCAGATATTTTCTGCATCTTGCATCT
>JAHDDD010000210.1 GCA_020629535.1 Saprospiraceae bacterium | reverse complement strand
AAGAAATTTTTCATTCCCAAAATAAATCTCTCAGTGAGCTCCAGCGAACGATCTCTTTTCCCGCAGTGAGCATTGCGAACGATCCCGCTTCTCAGTGAGCTCCAGCGAACGGTCTATCAGTGAGCCCCAGCGAACGATCTCCTACACGCTACCTGCAACGTCTACCAGAAAACAAGTGTTACCTCAGTATATGTGCCTTAGCAATTTGGTTCATAAATAGATTGGAATGACAGAGGGTGTTTCAGATCTGGCGTTCTTTGAGCATTCCACAGGAGTGGCACCTTTATGAATCTGTTGTGATGGCACATATTTTTTGAAAGTTGAAAATGATCAAATCAAAAAATTTAAAAAAATTGAAATTTATCTGCAACGTTGATTTAATTCTCAGTGTTCCATAATTGAAACCCAATAACAACAAGACCGAAAAGAAAACAACAAGCTACAAAATCCATTTAGTCTTCATAGTTGGTCCCTGGTGGCATTTATGCTGCCAGGGTCAACTTATTTTCGCATACTGAGTTCATGCAATTTTTTATTTTTGATTTTCAAAATAAAAATTTGACATGAAGACCCTTCTGCTACTCGTATCGATACTATTTATTACTATTCCCTTTTGTGCTCAAGCACAAATTACCCAACCAGAAGCTTCTGAAGTTTGGGAACCTCAACCGAGAGTCGTTTCACATGATAAAAATAATGTTCCTTCGGATGCGATCGTTTTGTTTGATGGAACAAACTTGGATCAATGGCAATCTGCTTCGAGCGAAGAACCTGCAAAATGGAAAGTAGAAAATGGTTCGATGACGGTTGTCAAAGGAACAGGAGATATTGCCACCAAAGAAAAATTTGGAAGTGTACAACTGCATCTCGAATGGAGAACTCCGGAAGTCATCGAAGGTGAAGGACAAGGACGTGGAAATTCAGGAGTGTTTTTTCAAAAGAGATATGAAGTCCAAGTATTGGATAATTATCAGAACAAGACATATTCTAACGGGCAGGCAGGTTCAGTCTACAAACAATACATCCCGCTCGTAAACGCTTGCAAGGCGCCTGGAGAATGGCAAACCTATGATATCATTTTTGAAGAGCCCATTTTCAATGATGATGGAATCAAAGTCAGGTCAGGTTATCTAACCGTGATACACAATGGTGTCTTGATTCAAAACCATGTCGAAATTTTGGGAACGACAGAATACATTGGTTTTCCGAAAAACATAGCCCACGAAGATGATAGTATTCAACTACAAGATCATGGCAATCCTGTCAGCTATCGGAATATTTGGGTACGGAAGATTTAATGAATGTAATTGGATGGAGAATTAAATTTTCTGATTTAGAAAAGAAGATACATGAAATTGTAAGGCTCGATAACAATTGAACTTACAACTTTTGTACGAATAATTCGTCACACTTCAAGGGTGTAATAGTACTTTGTTTCTTCCTCAAATCGTTGAAATATTTCTTCTTTCCCAAATAATTCAATTGTGTCCTTGACAGATATAATTATCATGGTATCAAAATGGATGTAACTAGTATCCAGATCACTATTAATGGTATAGAATAAAATTTCAGATTCCCCCGCAGGCAATCGATATCTGTGATGGCTCCCGAGGGATTCAATCAGTTCCATTTTATTGAGATTATCAATGGGCTGACCAGTTATGAAGACTTCAAGCTTATCGGAGGTTTTGTTGATCAACACAGCCTCTGAAATAAAATCACAAGACGGAAAAAACAATATCAATATCAGGAAAGCCAAAATTTGAATACATCTCATAAACGTGAAGTATTAATATGATAAATGAACGAATTTTCGCTTTTATCATTACATAGTTCGACTCAAATCTTTTTAGAATATTGTACAATAGAGTTCACTAACCCAACTGCTATTCATACCTTGCAGCCTGTGAGAAAATAAATTCTCTATTTAAATATAGATCATTGAAGAAATTTAAACAGTTAGGTCTTTCGGAAGATCTTATGAAGGCATTGCAGGAAATGGGTTTCGAAAAACCGACTGGTATTCAGGAGCAATCCATTCCAAATCTTCTAAATGGTGATGTAGATCTAATTGGTATAGCCCAAACCGGGACTGGCAAAACAGCAGCGTTCGGCCTGCCATTGATAGAATTGATAAATCCATCACAAAAAGCAACACAAGGTTTAATACTCGCCCCTACTCGAGAACTAGGAAAGCAAATTGCTGAACAACTTAGCTTATTTAGCAAGTATCTACCAAAAATAAACGTATTGCCGGTATACGGGGGAACCGCCATTCAACACCAGATAAAAGCATTAAAGAAGACACAGCATATCATCATTGCAACGCCAGGTAGACTCATCGATTTGATCAAGAGAAAATCAGTAAACCTTGATGAACTCAGATACTTAATCCTGGATGAAGCAGATGAAATGCTTAATATGGGATTTAAGGAAGATCTCGACAAGATTTTAAAATACACTCCTGAGCACAAAAACATCTGGCTCTTTTCTGCCACCATGCCTGATTTTATAAAAAAGGTAGTCCAAACATATATGGACAACCCGTTTGAAATTCGGGTCAACCCCAAAGAAGAAGTCAATGCGAATATCCGTCATAGATATGTAGTGGTAAAAACAGCCGACAAAACCGAAGCGCTGAAACGATTTTTGGATGTACATGGAGACATGAGGGGTTTGGTGTTCTGTCGAACCAAAAGAGATACCCAAGATTTAGCCGAAAGACTTTTACAGGTTGGCTACAGAGTTGACGCGCTACATGGTGATCTTTCTCAAGCTCAAAGAGACAGAGTCATGCGCAGATTCAAGAGTTTTGAGCTCCAGGTATTGATCGCAACCGATGTTGCCGCTCGTGGTATTGATGTGAATGACTTGACACATGTCTTTCATTTCACACTCCCTGATGATGTTCCATACTATACCCACAGAAGTGGACGAACAGGACGGGCTGGAAAAAAAGGTGTGTCTATTGCCTTCATGAATGGACGACAAAGCTATAAGATCAAAAGGCTTGAAAAAGAATTAAAGATAAAGTTCAAGCAAATATTTGTTCCCGAGAATTCTGAGGTAGTGAAAATCAGAATCAAGAAATGGTGCAAAAGCATATTGGCTCAAAACGGTGACACGAAAATTGATCATGAACTTTTCAAAGAAGCTGAGGCTCTTTTCAAACATTTGAGTAAAGAAGAGCTCATTGCTAAATTGGTACACAACGAATATTCGAAATTGCATGTGGGTTCCGACCGTGATCTCAATGCAAAAGAAGAAAAAGGTGGATCCGGAGATAGACACCGGGGCAATAAAGGACGTAAAAATAAATATAGATCAAAACCAAGCAGTAAGTCGAGATATCGAAAGTCAGAAGGCAAGTTTAAAAAGAAAAATAAGAAGAGGAGATAATTATGTTTCAATCCTATCTCTATTCTCTTTAAATTCAAATCGCGCTACTACTCCTTTATGCCTTCTATGTTAAGGAAGTCACTGACAACCTTCAATCACTGCCTCAAAGATCGCCCCCAAGTTCACCTCAAATCCAGAAAGCATAGAAATGCATTCACCGGCTTGATGATATACGTTGCTGGTTGGATTCACTGAACTATTGACAGAAATGGTCCGTTCGGCAATGGCTGACTCATCTTGATTTTGATTATAATCAGTGGTGATCATCAAATTTGGCGGACATTCAATTTGTCTCACAAAAAATTGATAGTCAATTCCAGGCAGACAAGTTGAGTTATTGAAAATATAATTTCCAGCAGAACCTGTAGTCATTGTTTGAAGACTACAAGAAGTGGACCATGTAGACAAGTGTTCATTTTCTGATCTTGTCGTCAATCTTAATAGGCCATTGTTATCTTGTGCAACGATACTTGGATCGGAGAAAGGACTATTGATTTCTATCGACGAAGGTGAGGAAGCGTTTGCATCTCCATAATTGTTCACCACCCAATAACAACTTAAATGCTCTAGATCAGGTACTTGATTGAATGGTAAATTATTTATTCTTGACACATACACATTTCCGTTAGGAAGTAAATTGGCGCCTGCATAATCGAAGCTAACACCTGTTGTGTTGAAAGTATAATTTTGTTGGGCAATGATATTATGATTGTAGCTTTGACCACCACCAACAGGAGCGGAGCTTTCCACTTTGTTCGCATTTCCTACAAGGGTCGCATGAAGACCGGCCGCCTTGTCCAAAACTGAATTACCATCAGCATTGAACTGATAATAAGCAATGATTCCATCACCATTTGTCAATAAATCCTCTTTGGTGAGGTGTCTATGAAGTCGAATTTCATGGGTCGTTAATGCACGATCCCAAAGGACTACTTCTTCTATTTCACCGTTCATGTTTCTTCCACCCCAGCCTTTGTAAGAACCGATTTTTAATGTTGTAATATCCACAGGTTCAAGATTGGTATTGTGTGTTGCGGGCACTCCATTGACATAGAGAGTGATACTGCCTGGTTGAGCCACCAAAGCAACATGACTCCATTCGTCGGGTGCAACCGTCAGGTTACTATCCCACCACCAAGCTCCACCAGGCCAATGGTAGGCAATTGTGTTGTTCGCTTCCCGAAAATTGATTCCCGCTGCATCTCCATCATTCATAATAACCGAGGCGTATTCTGGTTGAATTCCGTTTGGCTTTACCCATGCAGTCATGGTAAATGATGTGACTGCATTCTTATTTAAACTCGGGGTTTGCACCCAATCTCCATCTGCCGTCAAAGTCACAGATTTTCCAGCGATGGTATCAGGATCACACTGGCTATCAACCACAACGAAACCTGTACGGGTGTATGTGTCTGAACCTGTTGGCGATGAAACAGTTAAACTTACATCGTATACACCATTTGCGCCAAACACCACTTGAGGATTTCTAATGGATGTGCTTGAAATTGATTGAGGTGCAGGAGTTATCGTCCATGACCAACTTGCATTTGTGTGATTTACCACTGAATATGAATCAAATTGTACTGCATCACTCCCACAATAGACGGTATCTGTATGTGTCAATGCTTGGGCAATGACTCCAGACGGAGAGGCAAAGTTTACCTCCCAAAATCCTCGACCATAAGTGGCCAATCTCAATTTATTTTCTTTGTAAAATGGTTGCATCTCCAATGCATTGACGATCAATGGAAGACCCTGACTATAATCGGTCCAACTATTCGTAGCTTTATTGTAATAAAACAAACCTGTGCGGGTTGCGAGATACACATAATCGCTTGCTGCCTGATACAAGATATCTCTAGGCTCTTCATCATTCATTAAAAACGAAGACCTGTTGATCCAACTTTGACCACCGTTTGTGGTTTGAAATGCTTTTTCTCCGTTGGCTGCATCTGGCGAAGTTACCCAAAGCTCATCTGGATTTTGGGGATTGACAGAAATGTCAAGTCGCCATCTGTTGCCTGGTACATCTGTGATCTTATTCCAAGTTATGCCACCATCAATGGTTTTATGAATTTCACACCAATCCCAATATCCACCATTAGGCTGGAATACAGCGTATATGACCAAAGGGTTGGTCAATGGAATTGCCATTTCCATGACTTTACCATTTTGCCCAAAATCATGAAGACTTGTAAACGAAGATCCTCCATCTTCACTCTTCATCACTTCTGAGCCGACTCCCATGATCACTTGGTCAGCATAATTCGGATCAAAATACATGGAGCTACTAGAACAAGTGGTATAGCTTTCATTCGGAATGAGGCTTACGGAAGGTGCCACTTCTGATGATCCACCCAAAGCACTCGCTACCCTTTTAGATACCGTCTCATTAGACCACCATTGACTAAAATAAACGCGTCTGTTATCGAGTGGATTTACGTATCCTGTAGATTCTTCTACTCCTCCTACATTGTGCGTTTCACCTACTCCATAGGTTTGATAATAGGTCGTGTTGCCATTGTGGTATTTTCCACCGACCAGTACATCTTCATTCCAACCTGAACCGAATCCCCAAAAATTGGAAGCGATGATTCCTCTGTTTCTTGCAGCATGAGTTTGACATTCATCAGTTGACAAATTAACGCCCCCGTCAGATGCGATCCAAACATCGGAACCATTGACATGGATGGCTTGAATATCTGCGTGGATATTGCTAAGCCTTTGAGAGTTGGCGGCGCCAATGCTTTGATATGTGGCACCTCCGTCAATAGATTCTGTCAAACGAATGGAACCCATCCAAATGCGGTCTGCATTATTGGCGGAAGCCTCCAAATCAAAATTATAGAATCCTTGATGATAACCATCAGAATAAGCCGCAGCGTTCCATGGCATGACATTCGGATTGTTGTATGGACTTCCGATTTGACCACTTGGAAGCGACCAATTCAAACCACCATCATTGGATCGAAAAAGACCTATCCAGCCATTATCTCCAGTTTTAGATTGGCCGATAAGAGCAGCGTATACACGGTTAGGGTCAGCTGGTGATACTGCAATCTTTCCACCCTGATCTTCTGCCTGTGAAGCCACTTCAGGAACATACCATCCTGCAGAAATAGAAGCGAAGGAAGTTCCCGAATTGGTAGAACGCATGAACTCCGTTTTGTTTTGAGTAGGATTGGATTTTAGCAAATATACAATGGTCGCATTGTTGGGATGAAAATCTATATCCCAACATGTATGCGTGAAAAATTGAGACCAGGTTGATCCTCCGTTCGTTGAACGAAACAATCCTGTAGAACCCACTGCATACACCAAATTTGCATTGCCTGGATTGAATTTGATTTCATACATCGAGCCACCCGTAGTATGTAACTCAATCCAATCGGTTCCGGCATTGCTTGTGTAGAATATGCGATCGTTGGCTGAAATATAAATTTTGTTGTCATCGGTTGGGTGGAAAGTGACAGCCGTAATGCCATTTGAAAATACTTCCTCCTTTGATATCAAGCTCCAATTTGCTCCTTTATCTAATGATAGAAAAACACCTCCTGACTCCGTTCCTACAACAACTTTATTTGCATTGGTCAACGATACATCGATCGCATACACATTCGCATGTTGTGAAACGGGTGTGAGCGTACCGTCAGCGTAGGTTTCAAAAGGACCAATTGATTGCCAGATACTTGATAGTGCTTTCTCCTTTAATTTTGACTTTCGCGCATTCAGATTTTCTTCAAATGATCTCCTTTCAGCTTTTGACTTTGGATTTATGAATCCTTGTTCATCAAGATGTTCTTCTACGATTTGTCGCCAATGTTTATAATTTTGAAAGTGCAAGGTCTTTTGGGGTCTTGTATTTCCATAGTATAAATTAAAAAGTTGATCCACCTGGAATACATTTGGATTTTCAGAGTACATGAGCTTGGCCCACTCAGGAGTTTCAGGTGCTGGATTCTTAACCCATACTTTGAAATAATCAAGATTGTTTTGGGCGCT
>JAHDDD010000209.1 GCA_020629535.1 Saprospiraceae bacterium | reverse complement strand
CAACATTCGTATTTCGTAATTCCAACAGTTTCAAATATTGGCTCAATCTTTCACAAACTTTTGATAATATATTCCTTCTTCATTTTTTACCATCACTTGGTATATGCCAGGAATTAAATTTCCAACGTAAGTTGTATGCGTGCCATTGACCAAATATGGTGTTTCTGATTGATGTTTTTTACCAGATAAATCATAAATTTCAATTTTTGAGTCTGGGCTGATCATTTCTTCAAATTCGAGCATTAGATTGTCTTCAACTGGATTTGGATACACTTTAATTTCCTTCCGAACCAAATCATCTGTTACTACACCAAGGATGTCAATTTGCATATTGATATTATCGATCATCCAACCATCTTGCTGCGTATCGTTTTCATCTGAGATCATGGTAAATCTAACTCTTAGTTGATCAACAAAATCAGGTTGTGTACCTTCAAATTGTCCCCAACAAACAGCAATGAATTCCCAATCAGACGTACCAGTCATACCCACCTCACCATTGGACAAGGTATCAACTTCGATGTCATATAATCCTACCACAAAAGGTCTGTAGACAGGATCAGTAAAAACATTTGACCAAGTCTCTCCTCCGTCATAAGATAGCTCTATCATAGCACCGTCTGCACCTGACTCAAAATCTAATTTTTGCTGCCATGAAATCTGAATGAACGGAAAAGTTTGAAGAGAAATTTCTGAAAAATCGACATGGAAACTGCTCGAGTGATATGGCGGATAAGTGTTGAATACATCTGTGACCAATGCATTGGGTTCGGAAAAAGCAGAATTGAAAAAAGTTTTCTGTGGTGAGCCTATCTGCCAAATAGAATCTTGACTATCAGGACCGAGATGAATATCTAAATTCGCCTCTTGTTCAAAGTCATTGAACTGCTGCGCATTGGAGGTAAAGAAAAATATAGCAAAGGCAAAAAGTAGAAAGTTTTTCATTATTAAAGTAGTTGTGTGCGTAATATTTAAAAATATCAATATTTCGTTAGCTCATCAAAAATATATGCTGAGAATATCTCCCTTGCTACATTAAGACCAACTTAATCAGATCTTTTCTTCCTCCTTTACTAAATATCAATGTGTAAAATCCTGAAGGCACACGACTGAAATCCAAATGGCGAGAAAAATAATTTTGTTCCACCAAAATTCTCCCATTGGCATTGATCAATTGGAAACTGTCAAATTCCTGATTGGCTACATATATATACCCAGTACTTGGATTGGGGTGGATTTCAATGGAGGCCAATTCGTTTTCATCTTCTGTACTTGACATGGAATCACAGTTGAATCGCACGATCGCTTTGTAATCACAATTGAAATTATTATTCTCAATTTCTACATATGAATTTTCAATTTCATCGAACGAATCGAGAAAATCACATACACTAGAGACCGAACAAAAGTCAAGATTCTCATTATCCCGGATTGTTAAATGATTGTCAATGTGAATGTTGTCAAGTCCGTCTAAATTTGTGAGATTTTTATTGAGCCGTACCTTTAATTGTTGAACATGACTGAAGCAATTTCTCAACGCATCAACACTTTCTAATTCTTGATTGGAAAATAAAATGATATTGCCTATTTCATCTAATGATTCCAAACCTTCAAGTGTTTTCATACCCAAAGCATAGATGGACAGTCCTCCTACACTTTTCAGGCTTTCCAAATCCAAGAGATTTATGACTTGAGTAGATCCTTGAAGATGAAACTCTCCACCGACTGATTCGAGATTGTTGAGGCCATTGAGCGATCGAAGATTTGTATTCGCCGCAATTTTCAAATTTCCTCCAACGGTCTTTAAGTTTTCAATGCCTGCTAGATCACGAATGGTCGAAGATGCGAAAAGTTCGAAATCTCCTTCTACATGTTCCAAAGCAGAAAGACCTCTTAAAGAAAGCAGATTTGTACAACGATCAATATCCAAACTACCGTGTATGCGTTCAAGCTGGTGAAGACCTATAAGAGAACCCAAAACTTCATTTGATATCAATGAAATATTTCCACCAACATCTAAAAGGCTGGACAATTGTGACAATGCCACTAGCCTCGGATTGTTCATTAGTCTAAGATCTTGTTCAACCCTTTCCAAAGCTTCAAGACCATTTAATGTCATCAAATCAGTGTTCAAAATTTCCAAAGTGCCCAGAGTGGTTAGATTTCTGAATCCACGAATAGTCGCTAGATTTTTACATTCTGTGATGCGGAGATAATCCATATCTGAAATCGGAAGTTCTTGCTGAATCTCCTTCAGTTCTTCACAATTGATAATTTCTAATCCCTTACCAATGTGCGTCAATTTATTTAGTCCTACTATATTTTCAAGTTGACGACAATTCGAAATTCTCAAGTATAAACCGATGTGCTTCAGATGATCAAAACCCTGGAAGGAGACCAAACTCGAAAGTTCATTTAGAAAGAGGCCACCATTGATCGTAAGAAGATTGCCTAATCCATTGATCTCCTCCAATGCATGATTGGCGTCAATAAGTAAATCCCCAGAAATAGATGCTAGTGTACCAGTAATATCAATCTCTCTTAAATAGTCATGATATAATATTTCAAAGTTGCCATTGACCACTCTCAAGTTTTCAAAGCCATTGATCACAGTCAGTAAATCATTGTTTGATAAGATGAAACTTCCGCCTACTGAATCAAGCGAATATAATTGGTTCACTGAGGTCAATTTAGGATTACTATATACCTTAAAGTCACCATGTACTGTTTTCAATGAAGCCAGACTTTCTAATTTTTTTAATGCCGTAGAATGAATGCTAAGGCTCCCAAAAACTTCAGTTAAATTTTGCAGGCCGTTAAGATTATCAATGCCGTTGCCTTGGATTTTTAAGGAGCCTTCAAAGACAGAAAGGTCTGGAAAGTGTATTTGAAAACTGTCAACAGCGCTTTGGCTATCCAGAATTAACGTATCAGAAATAAGCTGACTGTTCAGATGATGGAAACCTGTCAATATAAAAACCAAAAGGCTTGTAATCCTTGCAGTAGCTTTCATACTTTAAGTTATACATTCCGTGCCATGATGGCAAATATTTTGAGGATTTTAAATTCTTTATCTTACGACAAATTTGAAGGCTTCTCGAAGTGAAGATTGATTAATATTAAGAAAATAAATGCCTGAAGCCAGGTCAATATCAATGCACTTACTGGCCACTCCACCACCTACGTATACACCCATAGCGTCATATATTGTGTAATTCACTTTTCCCGTTTTGTCAATGCACAATTGATCCGAAACCGGATTTGGGTAAATAGTCAAGTCTGTGTTGCTCAAATTTTCAGTACTTGAAACATTGCATGCAGCATTGATTTCATTTGAGTCGTTGCAACCAAAGAAATTCTCAGCAATCATGCCCATATTCCCGCTTTCGACGTATGCGCAAACACTCTCAACCACACAATCCGACAACATAGGATTCTCTGAAATCACCAATGCATCAGCACTTGGTTCGATGATCAATGATTCCAATCCTTGAAGACTTTCAAGAGAATCATTATGAAAAATAGATAAGTAGGTAAGACTATCTCTGAAATTTGAAAACCATTGTAAATTTTTAAGACGGTCATTGTTGAGAATATTTATTGTATCCGTCTTTGTCAATGATTCTATACCATAAAGTTGTTGGAGGCTTCCATTGAGAATGATGGAAAAATTATTCCCCACTTCTGTGAGATTTGACAATGCCTCTAAACTTTCCAATTGCGGGTTTCCGTAAATCAAAAACTGCTCACTGACATTTGTCAAATTATCAATACCATTCAAAGTAAGCAAAGACTCATTGCTACTAATGAAGAAATTCTGATTTATATTCTCAATGTGCTCTAGTCCTTCAAGATCTTTAATGCTCGTTAAAAACATCAAAATCAAATCACCACCGACGGCTCTAAGGTTTCCAATTCCCTTCAAAGAATTCAATAATCCATTGGACCGGAGGATAAAGTCACCTGGTATATTCGTTAGGTTAC
The DNA here is from genome assembly GCA_020629535.1 of Saprospiraceae bacterium. Lineage (GTDB taxonomy): Bacteria > Bacteroidota > Bacteroidia > Chitinophagales > Saprospiraceae > JAHDBF01. The sequence goes on along the minus strand of JAHDDD010000209.1, from coordinate 3,469 downwards.
CCAAGCCAAAAAGTGACCTTAGGTTAAAATTTTCAAGCATCGTTAAACTGCCACCCAAATTTTTCAAACTATCTAAACCAAATACACTGATCAAATTTGAATTGCTCTGGAAATTAATACTGCCATCTACAGTACTTAGACCGTTTAAACCATCACATCCAAAAAGACCGGAGTTTAATGTAATATTAAGATCGCCTCCCAACCTATGCAATTTTTCAAAACCATTGAATGTTCCCAAATTGGGACAACCAGTGATCTCCAGATTTCCTTCAATTTCATTCAATGAAGGGAAGGTTCCGATGCTACTCAAATCAATTTCGTTGAACAATTCAACATTTCCATTGACCTTTTCCAGTGATGGGAAATTTCCCAGACTTAATAATTGTAAATTATTTTCAAAAATGAAATCACCTGCTATCAACTGTAAGACCGGAAAATCCAAAGCGATGGTATCATCAAAGCTAAATACACCATTGCCATTGTCAACGAAAACAAAGCTACTGTCTAGAACTGCGAGTCCTTCAAAAAGCACCGAGTGTAATAGTCTATTGCCAATTATTTCAAGTTTGTTTTCAAGCGATGTAAAGTTTTCACCAAAATGAATTTGTTCAAGAAATATATGATCTTCAATTAGTAAATCTCCGCCAATGTATTCCAAGCTCATAGGGAATAACAAGTTCTGAAAACCATTAAAACCATCTATCGTAAAATTCCCTCCAACTTGCTCAATGCTATCAAGTCCATCCAGATTTTCGAGAAGCTTATTTCCATTGATTCCAACATTAACTCCAATCTCTTTCAAGCTTTCAAGACCTTCCAATGTTCTAAGATTGCCGTTGCTGAGAATTGAAAGACTACCGTTAATGCGTTCAATGTTTTTGAGTGGACTCAGGTCAAATATGGTATTCCATTCATCACTCTGAATGACCACATCACCTCCAATTTCAACACAATCAGGATATTGCAAAATAAAACTATCAAGCTGGATTTGTCTAAACACATGCAATCCATCCGTCAGACACGACTGTGCGTCGCATGTAAACATGAAAGACAATATTAAAATCGATATATAAGCACTGCGATTCATTCTTTAACGAATGTAAAAGGTCTTTCCAAATCTTCTATTTCCAAAAAATAAATTCCCGGTAGTAAAGATTCGACATCAATATTATTTCCTTCACTTTTGGCTTTTAGTTGAACCATTCCCAAGGCATTAAAGATGGTAAATTCGAACTCATCCAACCCATCAACTTTCAAGTTGTCGTGGACCGGATTAGGATATACGCTGACGCTTTTCATAGATGGTTCCATCGAAAAACTCACAGTTTGACAGGCATCGAGAATCTCTGCAATGGAATTACATCCCATTTCATTGCTCCTAATATCAGGTTGTACATTTGGTGTATTTAGATAATCACATATGCTTCGCACATGACACTCCGTTAAGCGAGGACAGTCTTTGATGCTAACCCCAAGTCCCTGATTTTGAATGTTTATATTTTCAAGTCCATCTAAACTTCTGAGACTTTCATTTTGCGCAATGGCAAGATTGTGGATATTACTTTTGACATTAGAAAGTGACGAGATCGATTCTAATAATAGATGATCAAATATGATAATATCTGATGCAGTCTCTAAGTTTTGTAGCCCTTGAAGATTTTTTAATGAAGGATTTTTACGCAAAAACAATTCTTCACCTACCGTTTTCAACGACTCCAGATTGTTGATTTGTTCCAACTCAGCATTGTCAGTCAATAGAAAACTTTGTCCAATGTCTTCAAGATTTTGAATGCCGTGAAAAGACTGTAGCATATCCAGACCTGAAATTTCAAGATCTCCACCAATGTTAGTCAATTCTTCTAATCCTTCAAAATCTCTGAGGATTGACAAATGTCTCATAAAGAAAGAACTATCTATATTTCGAACAGAACGCAATCCTTTAACTGAATTCAAGTTTGGTAGGTCTGCAAGATTAAGATCACCGTGTATACGTTGAACATTTTCAAGACCGAACAACGAAATCATTTCAAAATTCTCAAAAATATTTACATCGCCTGGAATTTCTGTAAGACCTTCAAGTCCAAACATACTCAGCATGAATTCGTTATTGAAAGCATTCAACTCACCTCCAATCGATTCCAAAGAACGAAGCCCTGACATGCTTGCTATTTGAGTTTGAATGACATCCAGTTTTCCTCCGATGGTCTTAATATTATGAAGACCTTCAAGTGACAACAGCCCATGACAATTTATAATCTCGAGTTCACCAGGAATTTCAGTTAGATTTTCTAATGATTCGATGGACTGAATTCGGACTAGTTCTACCAATCTTACATCTCCACCAATTGAATGAAGATTAGGAAGGACGACATCAGATAAATCATTTAAAAAGAAGAATACCAAACTCTTCCCAATCGTTTCCAAATTTTCAAATGCAAGTATGGTGGAAATATTTGGCGACATTGAAATATGTAACTCACCGGGTATGTGTTTCAGTTGTGGCATTTGATCAAGAATCTGCAAACTCGGATTTCCAAGCACAAGAAAATCTCTGCCAATGTTTTCCAACTTCAAAAACAAAAATATAGTGAGTAATTCTTCATTATCGGCAACGTAAAAGTCTTCACCAACATCTTTCAATTCAATCAGACCTTCTAAAAACCTGATCGATGCATTGTTCGTAAATCTAAAACTGCCTCCTACCGTTTGGAGACGTTGCATAGGATAAACAAATTTTAAATCTGGATTGTCATTGATGATCAGATCTCCGCCAACAAACTTTAGTTTCTCAAGCCCAAATAAACTTTCTAATCCTGATGCTTGCTCAATGATCAAATCACCATTTATCTTTTCAATATTTTGAAATCCTTCAAGGTTTGTAATTTCATTTGTGATTTTTACTCCTCCAATTATTTCAGTGCAGTCTGGATGGTCGATAAGAAGTTGGTCAATTTGCTGTTGGTTGGTAAAGGTATTTAAACCTGAAAGACATGGTTGTGCAAGTCCGTCAAAGACGAGAAAAATAGATAGTATGACCAGATAGTTTTTCATTTTCATTGCTTGTCAAAAGAACATGCAAATAATTTTCTGAGCTTAATGGTTTTCCTTATAAATTTATTGCATCTCCACCATCATCAACATCTCCATTTCTAAATTAAGGATTTTAAGAAATCGACCCTATATTATATTACCATAATTTTGAGATAACGTGGCAATACGACTAGAAACTAATTAAACTAAGTTTTTATAAAATTTATAGTAGCATTTCCTTTTTCCTGGAAGGAACATGTGCTGAGCATTGTCTAATCTTCATTTTTTGTCTACCACACAAAAAACGAAGCAAAAAAAACCCACCGCTGTAAAGCTTTGACCTAAAATAATTTTCCCTTTCCACACAGGCAAAACTCGTCGCAAACGCTCCTCAGACAGTTGCCTGCCTTAATGCTCAACTCTAAAGTTATTTCTTAAC
>JAHDDD010000208.1 GCA_020629535.1 Saprospiraceae bacterium | reverse complement strand
TCTCCCAAGGAGTTTCCGTCAATCCATTGATCATACATAAGGTCCATAAATTTACTTGTTGAGTAATCATTGATGGGCCAAAGAGATTTGACAACAGTCTGACTTCCTGCTGAAAGAAAAGATCTAGAAATACTATAGGTCCCGCTGCCTATTTGAAACTTGCCAGTGCCAGTGTCACACGCTGATAAGATCACAACTTTAGGAGCATTGACCTGTTCTTCTATCTCATATGAGTATAATTTATCAATTCCATCCTTGGTGCGAGTGACAATGTAATTGTCTAGTTTATTTTCCTTATTGCTGCTCGCGTGAGAGGCAATGTGTAGCACATCGGAATCCATCTCAGCGAGAAGTTTTTCTTTCGTCAATTTTGACCCTTCTACAAATTTGGAATTTTCATGGATCTTGGTATGCGCCTTTTTTACTTCAGCATAACCATGCACCAATTCTGCAAGATTTTGTGATGCATTTCTCATTGCTAAAGGATCAATATTTGTTTTATCGTCAGAGATTATTGCTCTTTTCAACCCTTCTTTACTTGAAAAGCTCATGAAAGTAAAATCATTTTTATTGAGCAGTTGTTTTTCCTCATTGATGGCTTCATCTAGGCTGAAGTGATTAATGATTTTTTGTGGATAAACCAGATGTAGAGGAATATTTTGAATAGCGCCATCTGTCAAAACAATTAGTGGAGTATCGCCCTTAGAAAGCTGATCTTTGAAACCAATGAGAGAACTAAGTTCTGTTAATGTTGAATCGATAGGTTTTCTTTCTTTTATCTGTTTGAGCAAAAGATTTGAAAGACTATCGATAGGTGCTTTAGATTGTTTAAATAATTTTAAACCTTTATCTGTATAAATATATCCATTGTAGTCATGATCGTAGGATAGAAATTCTAGTATTTGAATTTTTTCATCATCAACCAATTGATAAATCTGTTGAATAGATTGGATTTCAACATTGGAATAATCTAGTTCCTCTTCTTCAAGAATTATTTTACACAATAATTCGAACATATCGGGTATCAAGTATTCTTGATCTTCAGATATGTCCATCATGTTTTTTGTCTCTTGATAGAATTCGTTCAGTTTTACTTTTTTGTCATTTGGTTCAGATTTAGATGCATTGTATCTGGACCTTTTTAATTCTCTTTGTTTTGTGTTGTGGATGAGTTGAATAATGTTGTTTATGTCTTTTTTTTCAGTAATTACCTCTGACGTGTATGTGTCGAGAATTTGAAAAGCATTTGCCACAAAAAAGTCTTCAAGGTGAGCAGGGTCATGCCGCATAAGATTATCTCCTTTACTTCTCAATAAATACAGTTTCTTCCTGCGTGCCAAACCACTATAATTTTGATTTATTTGAGGATTGATTTCTTCTTTTAAAAGCAAATTTGTGAATTCGGATCTCAGTTTATTTGCACCCGTACATTCAGTAAAGTTAGACGCCAATTCAGCATGATGTTTCGCCTTTTCAATATTTTTCAATTCAAGGTGAGACATGGCGATATAATTGTTCAAGACAGATTTATACCATGAGCAGCTTTCTTCTCCTATTATTTCAGAAACTTCATGAAAATATAATAAAGATAAGTCTGGTCTATTGTCGATTAACGTGAATCCAATATCAATGAACAACTGTATTTGAAGACTTTTTGGAAGTAGTTTAAATTTCAATAGGATAGAATCAACATCATGGAGTATTGAAATATGTTCAGGTCCTAAGAACATATTATTGTAAGTGAAGTTTACATAATCTATTTTAGAAAATTCCTCGATTTCTTTCAATCTATCTAGGGTCTGCTTCTTATATTCATTGGCAAGTTCTTTCTCTGAATTTCCAACAGAGGTTTCAAAAACATTTTGAAGTAAATTAGCAAGTGATCTTTTGTCAATTTGAATCCTGCCGTTTTGACTTTTTTGAAAGGTCAGAAAACAATTATTATATTCCTGGTTTTGCGCAAGCTTTATAGCAAATGAATATATTAACTTAGTTGTAAGGAAATCCTCAATCTTATTATTTGCAAGTTTTTCAAACTGTAATATTCTTTCAGAAATTAAATGAATAGAAATGTCATTTGTAAATATCCCAGCAATTGTTTTTAAAATCGAGAGTTTATTCTCAGGTATTTGAAGAAGCAGCATTTCGTTCAAGTGATTTCTTGATTCTTCAAGATGATAAATATTTTCATAATAGAGAAAGAGATGAAATTTCTGAACGTATGGAGTAGAAATAAACTTTGAAAAATTCTTTTCAAAAAGGAAGGCTAAATGAAGTTCTTCTAATTCTGTTAATGGCTTTTTATTATTAGATAAGTGATCTTCAATTTTATCTAAGCTCGAATTTTGAATCAATTTTATAATATCAGAATCACTAAAATCAGATTCTTCCTTAACATCATTGTTTTGACAAGAGCAAATACCCAATATTAGAAAGAAGAGTAGATGATGTATCTGGAAATTGTTTGAAATGAGATTAAAAAACATTCGAAAACAAACTTATTGAGAGAAATCGGGATCATCACCTCTCCACAAAGTGACTGAATTGCCTTCATCATGTTCAATATCAAAATGATGGACAATGTAATCATTTCTTAATTTATCGAAATCTAAATAAATTCGTGACTTAATTCCATCCGGGTTTTCATCAAATAGTCCTGATTCAATAAGTTGGATCCATTGTTCTCTTTCAAATAGAAAAATGCTGTCTCCTTCTTCATTGACAACTCTTCCTTTTAATACAAAGTAGTCATCTATCTTTCCTGCTTTTAGACTTTTAATATGTACTTTTCTGTGCATTGTTTTGTTTTAAGTTAAGATGAAAAAAAGTAAAGAATGTGACCTACAATCGCAAGAAAAATTCAATTATTTTCTGCTAATGCCTTTCAATTCACCACTCCAACCCGACATTCACCGTCACAAAATAACTTGTCCCACGATCCACCAACTGTGTATCTGAAACCTGCGTATGCATACCATTGATGTTGATGTCAGAGATATTGAGAAGATTCTTTGCGCCAGCGGTTAGATTAATGCGATTCTTCCAAACTTTGTAAGAGACTGAAGCATCAAGCAAATGATAATCATCAAGTACATTTTCTACTAAACTGGCAGCTTCGACAAAGAATTGTGGAGTCTTTCCTATGTACCTGTGATTTAAAGAAAAATTGCCGAGACCTTGATGAAAAGCAATGCCTAAGTTATTGGAGGCATCGAAAGTGGGAGTGGGGTCTGGTGATGTCACTGAGCTGTCTTCCAATTGATTGTCCCAAAAACCTATGCCTACATTTGAAGAAAAATTAATCACGCCTTTGGCAATGGAAACACCTACACCCATTCCGTAAACCTGGTTCTCTGAAATGTTCTGATATGTAAATTTGCCAGGCTCAGATTCAGCCAGAATAATCTTATCCTGGATCTTATTCCAGTAAGCTTTCGCATTGAGATTTACATTGGCTTCATTCCAAAGGGTGGAGTAGTCAAGGCTTGCATTTATATCATCAGATTTTTCTGGAAGTAAATCAATATTCCCTTGAATATCATGATTGACATCAATAAAATTAATATACAATTCTTTCAATGCTGGACTCCTGAATCCTTTTGCATAACCTCCTCTAAATGTCAAATTTTCACCAAGCAAATATTTAGTTTGTACAGCTGGTGTAAAGTAAAACCCAAAAGCGGTGTGATTTATAAAACGACCAGAAAGTGAACTTTCAAGCCTTTGACTTGGCTTATACTTTACGTCTGCAAAAAAAGCATACTCTGTAGCTCGTACTTTCAACGAATCTTCTTGTGTAACATCCAGCACTCTTTCGCCATCACCTGTCTCATGATTCAATTGAAATCCGGTCAAAAAATTAAATTTCGAGTCGTAGAAACTTGCCAATGTCGCTTTTGCAAAATAGGCATCGAAGTTAGAAGTGTCGATTGAAGAAAGATCTTCATTTCGTGCATCAAGGTCAAATTCAAAACGCTCATTGTCTGTCAATCTGGTGTAATCATTATATGCCAAACTGAGATCCATATACAGAAATGGAGAAGGCTTTGATTTGAAGTTAGCAGAAATGTCACTTCGTTTTGTGGTGAAATAATTGTCAAATGCATAAGGCATAAACGCGGGCCTTCTCACTTCTCCAAGATTGCTCACCACTTCATCAGCCCAATCATATTTTACCAAGAGCTCATTTCCTTCCGAAAACTGGTATCTAGCCAAGGCACCAGCATTTTTTTGGACCTTCGGATTCCAAGGGAATTTTTTTCTTCTTATTTCTTGCCCGCTCGATAAAATGATTTCTTCGAATACACGCAATGAGTCAGTAGGGTATTGCTGATCTTCAAGATATCTTCCTGTAGCAGACAAATACAGTTTTCCAAGTTGACTACCGACTTGCAGATTATATGCTTGAATTCCAACACTTTCAAATTGACTAGTTGCATTGGCACGCCATTTCTTCAACTGGCTTTTACGCGTTATTAAATTGATCACTCCACCAGCCGCATTGTTACCATAAAGATTTGATTGTGGCCCTTCGATGACTTCTATTCGTTCGATGTTTGCAAGGGAAACTTGAGATAAATCCAAGGCTCCATCCAACCTTCCAATAATGGGAACACCATCCACCAACACAGCCACATTATCACTCGACACACCTCGCATCAAAATACTTGGTCCTAAAATCGGATCTCTTTGAAACCTGATGGAGGGTAACTGCGCCAAGGCTTGATCCAATTGTGTAAAACCTCTCTGCTCAATGGTTTTCTTGGAAATGGTCTGGATTTGTTGAAGCGCATTCTTATAATGAGTGGGTTCGTATTGTGCTGTAATTACCACATTGTCCAGATCGAGACTGTAGGCGATGCTATCTAGTTCTTCCTCAGAAAATGTCTGTGCTGTCATGGGCACTTGAAATGCCCACAAAATTATTACTATGAAGCAATTGAATCGCATTCTAAAAGTTAACATCTGTATTGCTGAAAGTGTTGTACTTACAAAGGACAATTGCACAAAAGTAATTCTTGTGCAGGGCTAAAAATACCTCCAAAAGTAAATTCAGTACCTCTAAAACCAATTTATAAGATTCGACATACTGATAAATCAAACAACTTTGCGATTAATTTAGAATCTGCTGAGTGATAAAAACGCTGAGAGTTTTGAACCTATTCCTTCTAACGCCATGTTGCACAATATCTCACCCACAACCGGAACGAACTTAAATCCATGACCACTAAATCCACATCCAATGATCACTTTGTTGTTTGAATCAGGAAGAAAGTCGATAATGAAATTTTCATCTGTGGAATTGGTATAAAGGCAAGTTTTACTTTTTACGATTTTGTGAAATGCTTGTGGCATATATTGATCGATGAATGAGTTTACATCGACTCGATCAGAATTGGGTGCTTCGATTTCTTTATGATCGGGATCAATAGGAATTGACGGATGGTGATATGCGATTTTCACAAGATTGTCTATCAATGGAAATCCATAAAATAGTCCAGCCTGGCCTTCAGGTGTAATGTTCCAGCAAGGGAAATTTTCAACCTTGAATCTTTCAGAATCTTTGGCTTTAAGCCAAAAAAGTGACTGTTGGGTCACGGTCAATGATTTTTCAAAATAAGGCAGCAACCTTGATGTCCAGGCTCCTGCCGTGATGATTACCTTTTTACTTGAGAATGCATGTGTTTTGGTTTTTACAATGACATCTTCATTTTGATAATCAATGTCTATAACTTGTTCGTTGAATAGAAATTCGGCTTGCTGTCTCTTCGCCATTGACCGTAAGGTAGAAATGGTCTTTTCTGGGACTACATAACCTGCATTTTCTTCAAAGATACATTCAAAGTGTTCGGGCACATGAATTACATCCGACCTTGCATAACTTGGGACTTCTTCATTCTGCAGTATGGGTACATTGTATTCATTTGCAGATTTTTTTACACCTTTCAACAGAATACCATCTGGATTTCCAAAGTATGAAAGACCCGATTTGAAGAACAATTTTTGACTCGATAGATTTTCAATTTCAGCCCAAAGTGAGTAGGCTCTTTTGAGCAAGGGCACATAATCAGGATGTTCAAAATAGGCCATTCGGATGATGCGACTCTCGCCTGTATGCGATCCTGATTCATGAGGCGGTTCGAATTGATCAATGGCCAACGTTTTAGCTCCACTTTTGGCGCAATAATAAGTGGCAGCCATACCCATTGAGCCTGCGCCCACGATAATAATGTCGTATTGATTATTCACTTTCTGTCTTCACTCTATCTTTAGGTCCTATCATTTTGTGTAGGTTCCCTACCACAATATCTCTGTAGTCTTTCCAGCCTGATGTTTCTACATCAATTTTGTATGTCTCAGGTTCATGGGTATGAATTTTGTCAAGGAATTCATCAATTCTATCAATTTCACTTTGCGTGTATGAATTGGCAAATTTTTGCAATTCTTCTTTGTTTGAAATTCCATGGTTGATTGGGAAAGGATGAAATTCAGACCAAAAAGGATATCCATGAGGATTATTATAATAAGAGGCCAGAGTGGGAATGATCTTGTTGAGTACCTTATCTTCTTTTCTTAGATTGACTTCAAGAATTCTAATGATTGGAAAATTTCCAAATCCCTTGGTCATATTTGTAGTGACTGCAATTCTATCAGGATTTAAATGAATGACTTTTCCTGGATTGATATCGCCGATCCTGTAAATTCTAAATGTGCCCCACCAATGGTAGATAATCCAAATCAATGCGCCAAGGAAGATGATTCCAAAAAACCAATGAAGGTTGGTCATTAAGAAATAGCCGATCAAAAGAGCTGCGATTTGTTTGAACATTTTTTTAGGATGGGAGATAAACCATCTGAACACATTGGGCTTTGTTCTAGGAGCATTGGATCCTACGGCGCCCATGGTTTCCCTTATGATGTCCTTTCCGGTTGGTTTGTCTGAACTCATGATTAAAACTTTAAAGGATGTTTATATTCTCAAATTAGTAAATTTTCAAGATTCAGTAAAATGGATTAAAATCGCTGTACAAATCATTGCTTTGTGCTGTAACCTTGGTAGGCATTTGATCGTTAAAGCAAAAAATATCTAAATGATTCCAACCATTGAAAAAATGTAGGGTCTTTAGAGTAACGCATTTATTTTGAAAAACTATCAAAGCAATCTTGACGAGCAAAACTTGGTGAGTGAGTGCATTCAAGGCAAGGCTAAATCACAGCGAGTGCTTTACAGCCAATATGCCCGAGCAATGTATCATACCATCTTGAGAATGCTCCCATACAAAGATGAAGCAGAAGATGTTCTCCAAGAAAGTTTTATCAAAGTGTTTGAGAATCTGAGCAGCTTCAATTTCGAGTCAAGTCTCGGAGCTTGGATTAAAAGAATTTGTGTCAATACCACCCTCAAACATTTGAGGAAAAACAAAAACTTTCAGTTTGTAGAATTGGATTTTGCATTGACACAAGAAGTAGATCAAG
>JAHDDD010000207.1 GCA_020629535.1 Saprospiraceae bacterium | reverse complement strand
AGGTGATGCACTTCCAGAAGAAGCATTTATAAGGTTTGATGATTTTCAATATAGATTGAAAAAATTGGATGGAAATAAATTCCAGTATGTATTTAATAATGTACAGAAGAATGTAAACTTCCAATTGTTCTCAGGTTCGGTCAATTCTACTGAAAATGAATTGCTTGTCTTAGCAAAACCAAACCTGACTGGATTTTCTCTAAACATTGATTATCCTTCATATATAGGACGAAAGGATGAGAATATCTCAAACATCGGCGACATGGTGGTTCCTGTCGGAACAAAACTGACTTGGAATTTTGACACCAAAAACACCGATCATATAGATATCGCGTTTCTTAACTCAAGTACAAAGAAGGAAGCAGAGAAAAGAGCAGATGACAGATATCGTTTTGTCAAACAAATTTTCAAGGATGATATATACAAGGTTTACTACTCAAACAATGTGATACCGAATCCGGATTCTGTGAGCTACAGTCTGAGAGTTATCCCTGACCAACATCCTACTATAAATGTTGAGAAGTTTCAGGACAGTACTGACAATACACTCATCTACTTTGTTGGAAATGCATCAGATGACTATGGCTTGAGCTCATTGACTTTTAACTATTCCATCAAAAGTCAGAACGGAGCCATCAAAAAATCAGAAAGCAAATCCATCGTTTCACCAAAAGACCGAAATGTCCAATATGATTATTCATTAGATATCAATGAATTTAATCTTCAAGCTGGTGATCAACTTACATATTACTTTGAGACCAAAGACAATGACGCGATCAACGGAGCCAAGTCTGCAAAGACTGCCGTAATGAATTTTGAAAAACCTTCCATTGAAGAATTCAAAGAAATGGAAGATGAGAACGAAGATGATATCACAAAATCATTGATGGAATCATTGAAAGAATCTCAAAAACTTCAAGATGAACTCAAAAAACTAAGAGAGAAACTTCTCCAAAAGAAAGACATCTCTTTCCAGGAACAAAAAGAACTTGAAAAACTTCTCGAGCGCCAGAAAGAACTCGAAAAGCAAATTGAAAAAGCAAAAGAGAAGTTCGAAGAAAATCTTAAAAACCAAGAAGAATTTTCAGAAAGACAAGAAGACATTCTTGAAAAACAAGAGAAAATTCAGGAGATGTTTGAAGAGGTGCTAGATGATGAAACCCAAGAGCTCATGGAAAAAATTCAAGAGCTCATGGACGAGTTGAACAAAGATGAGATGATGGAGATGATGGAAGACATGGAGATGAACGAGAATACCATGGAAAAGGAAATGGATCGTCTTCTTGAATTATTCAAACAACTTGAACTCGAAAAAGAAATTCAGGACCAAGTCGAAAAGCTAAATGAACTTGCTGAAAAACAAGAGGAGTTAGCTGAAGAAACAGAGAATAAAGAAAAGCCTCAAGACCAATTAGAAAAAGAGCAGGAAGATCTCAATAAAGAGTTTGAAGACGCCATGGAAAAGATGGAGGAGATCGAAGAGAAGAATGAAGAATTGGAAAGACCCAAAGACCTTGGTGAAGACAACGAGGAGCAAATGGAAGATATCCAAGAAGAGATGGAGAAAAGTAGTGAGGAGCTAGAAAAGCAGGATAATAAGAAAGCATCTGATTCTCAGAAGAAAGCTGCCCAAAAAATGAAACAAATGGCAGGAAATTTGGATATGCAAATGCAGGCCTGCTCAGGTGACCAGGCACAAGAAGATATTGAAGCCCTCCGTCAGTTGCTGGAAAACCTTGTAACACTTTCTTTTGATCAGGAAGATCTGATCAATGATATCGCTAAAACTGAGAAAACAACTCCACGTTATGTGAGCTTGGTACAAACACAATTCAAGCTTAAAGACGATTTCGGACTCATCAGAGATAGCCTTGAACAATTAAGTAAAAGAGTAGATCAAATCGCTTCTTTCGTAAATGAAAAAGTTGCCGAAATTGATGTCAATATGGAAGAATCTTTGGAAGAACTTGAAGACAGAAAAGTTCCTGAAGCTGAAGAGCACCAAAGAAGAACTATGAAAAACGTCAATGATCTTGCCTTGATGCTCAGCGAATCAATGCAACAAATGCAACAAGCTGCAGCAAGCTCAATGCCAGGCAATCAAAATTGCAATAAGCCCGGAGGAAACGGTAGCGGAAAGCCAGGAAATGTTCCAATGGACAAAATCACCGAAGGTCAAGATGGTCTTAATAAAGACATGAAGGAGATGCACGAGAAGATGAAGAATGGTAAAGGTGGAGAAGGTGGCATGGCCAAAGAATTTGCACAAGCTGCAGCCAGACAAGCCGCACTGAGAAAGGCTCTTGAAGAAATGAAACGCGATGCTCAAGAAAGAGGAAAAGGAGCTGGAGACCTACAGGAAATCATCGATCAGATGGATAAGATCGAAACTGATCTTGTAAATAAGAAATTAAATGCCGAACTTCTGGCTCGGCAAGCAGATATACAAACGCGTCTTCTCGAAGCCGAAAAAGCTGACCGGCAGAGAGAGTGGGACCAAAAGAGAAAATCAGAACAGGCAAAAGAACAGAGAAAGGAATTGCCCCCTGCATTGCAGGATTATATCAAAAAGAGAGAAGCAGAAATCGAGTTGTACAACAAAGTATCTCCTTCACTCAGACCATACTACAAGCAGATGGTCAATGAATATTATAATTCTCTAAAGAAATCATAATCCTAATATATGGATATTGACTCTTTGAAGCTAGCTTCAACACCCGAACAAATACGTCATCTTGAGACGTACGTAAAAAGACTGACTGAGAGATATCATATAAGCGATGATCTTTACCCCAACATCCTAATATCTCTCACCGAAGCCGTGAACAACGCAATTATTCACGGCAATAATAACGACAAATCTAAGTTTGTCGATATCTGCTTTAATAAAAGCAGGGAGTCTTTCATATTTAAAGTTTCAGATCAAGGATCTGGGTTTAACCCAACTGCCATTCCTGATCCGACTTTACCTGAAAACATAGAATGCTGTGGAGGTAGAGGAGTATTCCTCATGAAATCACTTTCCGATCGAGTCGAATATTGCGAAGACGGAAATACTGTCGAAATCTGCTTCCATATCCACAAATAAACAGTCGATTGATCACAGTTCATTTTCACACTGAACAAACAGACTTCCAACCCGATCAACCGGACCTGCTAAAAATTTGGGTAGACAAACTTTGCAATATGCATTCTCTGAATCCAGAATGTATCAACTTCATTTTCTGCAATGATGAATATCTGCTAAATATTAATCGCGAATACCTCAATCACGATTATCTTACAGACATCATCACCTTCCAAGTGTCAGATGACCCCTTGCTGATAGATATATTTATAAGTATAGATCGAGTAAAAGACAATGCTGCAAATTTGCAAAACCAATGCAAGGAAGAGCTACTCAGAGTTATGGCACATGGTATCCTTCACATCGCAGGTTATCAAGACAAAACCGATGACCAATCTCAAGAAATGAGACACATGGAAAACAAAGCCATTCAACTATTTAACAACAAAACTTACTAGCGTATTAGCCATCAAACTCACTAGGGCACTCCTATTCCTCAAATATTCCCAAAAACTTCTTCTTGAACTTCACACTCAATGCTGCTTTCTGCTGATCTTCCATCATTTCCATAAATGGAACTTTGCTAACCACCGTATTACCATCGATTTTTACATTCGTGCCTTCTGCTGATTTGACCTTATATGGAAAATGGTAAATGCTAACATATTTTGATTCTCCAAACATCATTTCCATCATCCCCATGTCTTCCTCAGATGCATCGTCCATCATATCACCGAGCTCAGCGTCTTCTTCTCCTGCACTTTTAGTAAAACCTTTGCTATCGAAAAGATAATTTTCTCCAAAATCATTGTCCCCAAACATCTCTCCCATCATGGCCATATTTTCATCTCCACCATCACTTTTGTCCATCAATGAAAACAACCTATCAATTTCAGCAAACGAGGTAAAATCCACTCCAATCTTAATGAGCATTTGTTCACTTGCTTTGTTGGCTTTGACGGTCATATCTATTTTCTTGAGGTCTTCAACTTCTTCGAGGGTGAGATTGCCAGAACCATCTTTGATTGAGTCAGGAGCTACCTCGTAAAAATTCATGGTACTGTCTATGTCGTCCGTTCCCATTTCTTCAAATAACTTTCCTACAATATCTCCACCTCCTGCATCTTGGGTGGTATCCATGGCCATCATCATTTGAAGCATTGGTAATGCCTCACTAAGGTCGATGGTATACTCTAGTTTTCCAGAACCATCTTTTTCAAGCCACATCTCTTCCTGAATGTCGCCACATGATGATAAACCGCATACTACAATGATTCCTATGATAATATTCCTAATCCTTTTCATCCTGTTTGATTTTAGATTATGCTTTTTACAATTTCTAATATTTGAGATTCTCTACTTTTCGCGTTTTTTAAAAGTTCTTCTGCCTCAGTCAATGATGCCTCTACAAATTTCTTGTCTTCTAAATCTTTGCAATTGATCAATACATTTAAATAGGCACCATGTACCGCTGTTTTACAACACAATGCCCCTACACCAGCATCTGATACCGAGTTTGGATTTCCATCTTTGGCCATTCTTTCCAGAAAATCAAAGCATGCAAAAGATGTTCTCATCACATCAAGGGGTACGTTAATAGCATTTTTTGTAGCATCGACCATTGATTGAGCTCTGAGTTTCTTTTCAGCTTCGGTATTTTTGGGCATCCTCACGGCCTCTATTATTTTATTAAACGCATTGGTGTCTTCATCCACCAAATGCAAAAGTTTTTTCTTTAATGTCTGACCTTCTTCTGCAACTTCACTAAACTCCTCCCATCGATCATCCCATCCTCTTTTGTGGCTGGATAAGTTGGCGACCATAGTACCCAGAGCTGCCCCCAATGCTCCAACGTATGCTGATATGCTTCCACCTCCTGGTGCAGGAGATTCTGATGCTGTCTCATCAGCAAACCTATTCAAGTCAAAGTCAACAAGCTTTGCCTCATCTGACTCTAACAGATATTCTATGACCTTTTTCTTAGGGTCAAAAGGAGCAAGTTCATCAAGTCCCATCGACTTTACAGCAATGTGCATGATCTCCTCCTCTGATATCCCTAAAGATCTGTTTTGCCGTTTCAGATAATATTTTCCAGCATCAAGAAGAACCCTTTTAGGCAATAGACCGACAAGCTCAGACCCTGTTACTCGCAAACCTCTATCGTTTGCCGACGCTCTACAAGCTTCAAAAGCGTCATGGATCGGAGTCGTATTCACATCCGTCAAATTCATCGAAACTTGTGCGAGGTTGTACTCTTCTATAAACCAACCAATCGCTTTGACAGCTTTAAGTTTACCTGGAATTCTTACAGGATCACCCTTATCATCTCTCACGATTTTTCCAGTGATCGGATTTCCGGTTCTTTTGATTCTGCCCTTTTCCCTAATATCAAAGGCCACCGCATTTGCTCTCCTGACGGATGTTGTGTTCAAATTCACATTGTAGGCCACTAAAAAATCTCTTGCTCCAATCACGGTCGCTCCTGCTTTCGCATTGAATATTGATGGACCAAAATCTGGTTTCCAATGTGGGTCTTTTAGCTTTCTTGGTAATCCTTCATACTCTCCGGCTCTGATGGTCGCAAGATTTTTCCGATCCGGATGAGTAGCTGCTTCTTCGTATAGGTAGAATGGAATATCAAGAGTGCTTCCGGCTTTTTCTCCAAGTTTCCGCGCATACTGAACAACCTCGTCCATACTGATATTAGCGATCGGAATCAATGGACAAACATCTGTAGCACCCATTCGAGGATGTTCACCCTTGTGCTTGCTCATATCGATTACCTCACTCGCTTTTTTGATCGCTTTGTATGCTGCCTCAATCACCGGTTCTGGTTCTCCGACAAATGTGACAACCGTTCTGTTGGTGGCCATTCCTGGATCAACGTCCAATAATTTTACTCCTTCAACACTCTCAATCTCATCAGTGATTTGCTTGATGATTTTCATGTCTTTGCCCTCACTAAAATTGGGCACACACTCTATTAGCTGTTTTGCAGACATTTCGTGAATACTTTACTAGAATATTACGTTACAAATGTAGAATTTTAAAGGTAGTTATTAATCAAGCCTATGAGTCTAAGATATCTACTAATTTTTTTGTCTTTCTTATACTTCCCATTATCCGCGCAGGAAGTGCTGGTATCACCAGATATTAACATTCGCAATAACGTTTCGTACGATATTGTTGGTACTATCAATGATCGTCTAATACTCATCAGAGATGCTGGTTCAAAGTTTTATTTTGAAACTTTCGACAATGAGATGGGCATGGCCTTCTCCACCAATATCGAATTCGAAAATTCAAAAGTCGACATCTTCAATATCCTCGAGATGGACACTTGTGTACAAATTCTTTATGGCTATCAGGAAAAAGACAGTATGCATATCATGTCAAGGAGATATGACGAACAGGCAAACATCGTTGACAGTGTTAGACTTATCTCTTTGGAGCGAAGACTTTTCCAGCGCTACGAATATGTACACAGCGAAGACGAGTCAAAAACCTTACTTTATTCTATTGGCAAAAGAGACATCTTAGAACATTTTGTCATTGATAATAAAAATCACAAAGTCCACTCAGTCCATTTACTAAGCATCAATGAGATAGATGTTGGTCAAGACTTGCACGATATCATTTTGACCAACCAAGGAGTGTCAATCGCCTACTTTGATACAGATAACTTTAGGTACAACAAAGACAAACACCGTGGTCATTTTACCTTTATTTATCCTTACTCACAAGACTACTATTATCTGCCCATTGACTTTGAAGGAAATCTCGCAGTCGATTTTTCGATAACTTTTAATAATAAAAACAATCACCTCGTTTTTTCAGGTCTGTATAGCAGCTTCAATAATTTCAATGCTGAAGGCTATTTCTTATTGAACACACACATTGACCGACTTACGTCGAATGTGAAACCAAGTTTTGTACCCTTCGAATCTTCTTTCATTTCTGAAGTTATTGGAAGCAAGAAAAAGAAAATGGAAACACTCAATAATTTTGTTTCCAAAGATGTCCTTCTAAGAGAAGACGGTGGTGTTGTCTTATTCTATGAATCTTATAAAGAATTTGCAAGAAGGAGTTCGTACAGACCATACAACCGCAGAGATGCATCGCTTTATTCAAATCGAGGTTGGGTAGATTATTATAATGAAGATATTCTTGCCATAAGCATTCACAAAGACGGGACCGAACATTGGAAAAAAGTCATGCACAAAAAACAGTTCTCTCAGGATGATGATGCAATCTTTTCTTCTTTCTTTATTTTTAAAACACCGTCAAGACTTAGATTACTTTATAATGATGAAGTTTCAAAAAGCAGTACCATAAGTGAATACATCATTGACCCTATCGGAAAGTATGAACGGAGAAGTTTGCTAAATACTGAGTATGAAAATCTAAAATTGCGATTCAATGATGGATTACAAACCAGCTC
>JAHDDD010000206.1 GCA_020629535.1 Saprospiraceae bacterium | reverse complement strand
GTGTACTTAGGATCGTTTTCTGAAGGATTGGACTTGGAGACGTATACTTGCAATACGTTTTCAATTTCCTTATCTGTTGTATTACTTACTGTTGTTTGAAGTTTTATGTTTTTGTTTTTCTTTAATTTTATTTCACTGGCAGAGATTTCCTTAATGCTAAGTTTATCATAGGTCAGTCCAAATCCAAAGGGGTACAATGGCTCTTTTTTCATGTACCGATATGTCCGGTCTTTCATATTGTAATCTTCATACGGAGGCAAATCATCAATGGATTTGACAAATGTGACTGGCAATTTTGCACTTGGAGCTTGCTTGCCAAAAATAATATCACCTACTGCTTGTCCACCTTGCTCGCCAGGGTACCATGCATATAAGATAGCGTCAGCGAGTGCATGGACTTCAGGACTAGAAATCGCACTTCCTCCAGTAATCACCACAATCAATTTCTTTGCTTTGCTTCTGATTAATTTTAAATATTCGATTTGATGAGGTGGAAGATTAATATACTCCCGATCACCATAACTGGGCGATGCAATGGCTTCTCCTTCCTCTCCTTCCATGAGTTGCGAAATACCCATACAAACGATCGTTACTTCAGCTTCACTAGCTTCTTCGGAAAACCAATCGAGTGGATTGACATTTTTTCTATCCATCAATGCTCCTTGAACATACCTAAGGGCTGTATGCGCTGAAACATTGTCGACGATTCCTTCAAGTATGGTTTTCATATCACCGCTTAAGCCATAATAATTGCCAAGCAGAACTTGCATATCAGTGGCTGTAGGGCCGGTCACAAATAGGGTTTGTATATTCGGATCAAGTGGCAGTACATTATCTTGGTTTTTTAATAAGACAATAGATTTCCTGGCCGCTTCATAACTCAATTCCAAATGTTCTTTGCAACGCACGACATCAGTTGAAATCGTATCAAATGGAAGACTTCCTTCTGGTTCGAAGATTCCCAACTTGAATTGGGTGGGCAATAGCTCTTTCAGATTGGCATCAATTGTTGCCTCGTCAGTCATTCCTTGTTTTACTGCATCTGGCAAAGCGGGATAGGTATTCCCGCAATTCAGATTACATCCGGCCTTCAAAGCCATGGCGGCGGCAGCTTCCTGGCTATTCACAATTTTATGGCCATTGTATAAATCAACAAGAGCCCAACAGTCGCTGACATAGTAGCCCTTGAATCCCCATTTTTCTCGAAGCACTTCATTCATTAAATAAGGATGTGCACAACATGGCTCGCCATTGGTGCGGTTGTATGCGCCCATGATCCCTTCGACATTGGCATGCTTAACCAAAGCTTCAAAAGCTGGTAGATAGGTATTCCATAAATCATACTTGGAAGTCACGGCATCGAACTCATGTCTCAGTCTCTCCGGTCCACTGTGAACTGCAAAATGCTTTGCCATGGCTGCCACCTTCAAAAATTCACCTTCGCCTTGAAGACCCTTGACAAAAGATACACCCATTCTGCTTATCAGGTGTGGGTCTTCTCCATAAGTCTCTTGCCCTCTACCCCACCGTGGGTCACGAAACAGATTTACATTTGGAGACCAATATGTAAGTCCTGCATAACGACTCATGTAGTTGGTCTTCTTGTTTGCATTGTATTTTGCGCGTCCTTCTAATGCTATTGCTTCACCGATCCGAAACATTAAATCAGGATCAAAACTCGCTCCCAAACCGATGGCTTGAGGGAAGATGGTTGCTTTTCCATTTCTGGCAATTCCATGTAAACATTCATTCCACCAATTGTATTCTCTGACGCCCAGACGTGGAATGGCAGGAGCATTCATCATCAATTGACCTGCTTTTTCCTCCAGTGTCATGTGAGAGATCAGGTCATCTACTCTGTCATCGATAGAATTGTCAGAATTTCTAAATCCATATTCCTGCCCATAAACACATACATATGAAACTAAACCAAAGAGAAGTGAAAAAAATATTCGCATGATGCTTTCTTTAATAAAACATTAGCAATATAAAAAAGTCTCCCCAAATCAATGGAGAGACTCTGTTGGTAAGATATAAACCTAATTAAAGGTCAGTACTAGCATTCGCTCTTTAGTCAGATTTTATTCTACTCTTTTCGGACTCCAGTCCTGTTTCTCTTCTTCTGCTCTTCACATTTGAGTTTCCAAAAGAGTAGCTTATATTTAATTTCAATCTTCTGCTATCCCATCCACCGGTTGCGTATACGTTCAATGGTCCAAGATCACTGTTTACCTGCCAATGATTTGTTTTGAAGATATCAGACATTCCCAATTTCACTTTCAATGCATCATCAAGAAATGTCTTTTGAATTCCCACATCCATGCTCCACATTGAGTTAATCAAAAAATTTGATTCTTCAAGCATTGGAGAAACATACCAACCACTGACTTCTGCTCTATATCCACCGGGAAGTGTAAATGTATTTTGAGCATTGACATAAGCAGTGACTCTTTCAAGGTTGATAATATTGCCATCACCAAAGTCGGCAGCATTTTTTCTGTATGCACCTGTTAGACTGACATAACTACTCCACCATTCTTTGATTGGAATTGGTGCACTCACTGAAAGGCTGGTGTTGATTTGTTCAGCAATGTTTCTTTCGACAATAATAGTAGCATCTTCACTGAATGCTTCCGTCAATTGGCCCATCATATCTCTCGTATGTGAGAAATTCAATTGTGTATTCAGCATATAGTTCCATGAATGGCCAAGCGTAAAACTGTTTGTGTACTCTGGCTGCAAAAACGGATTACCTTGTTCAAAGGTTAACTCATCAATTCTTGATCTGAATGGATTCAAGTCTTGATACGAAGGTCTGTCGATTCTTCTGCTGTAATTCAAATTGAAACTATTCTTTTCGTTTAATTGATAGCTAATACCCAGCGATGGGAAGAAGTCAAGATAGTTTCGTTTGACATTTTCATTTTCTGTTGGAATCATTGCAGTCAGCATCCCTTCTGAACTCGTCAACTCTGATCGTAGTCCTGCCTGAATACTAATTGACTCAATTTGCTTTGAATAGTTTACATATGCTGCGTTGATCATTTCCGTATAGTCGAATGAATTACTCAATTCAGGTATGATTTCAAATTGCCCTTCAATTTGTTCAAAGTTGTTAAATGTGTTATCAGTTCCGACTGAAGAAACTTTATATCCAACACCTAATTGTCCTGATAAAAATGGCTGCTCATAATCCACCTTTCCGGTTTTTATTAAAATGGTCGTTGGCGTTTCTGTCAAGAACAAATTCGATTTAAAGATTGATTGGGTTTCGGTGGATGTATAGTCATTGCCTTGATTTTCATTTCCATCATTGTGATAATATCCATAATCGAAATCTACATTCAAACTTTTACCATCTTCGTTTTTAAATTGATAGTTCAGGTTCGCATTCCAATCTTTTACATCCCAGCTATTTTGGGCATATGAATCAAGGGTGCTTTCCATGATATTCGTATTTATATCCATGATACTTGTCATGCTATTGCTGTTGAATTCTCCAAGTGCCGAGCTTTGCTTAAACAAGACACCAACGGTATGGTTGTCATTGATAAAGTGATCAATTCCTACTCTGTAATTGTAATCATCATTGTCAGAAAAATTTAATCCTCGTTGATCAAAATTGGTACCGAATTGAGTTCTGTTTATGTTCAATGTATTGACGTTGTCCCATTTGCTGGCTCCCACATTACCAAACAAATTCCATTTTTCGTTTCTGTAATTTCCTCTCATCGAGCTGCTGTAATTAGATCTCTCTCCTTGTCCTCCGCTTAAACTAATTGAACCGTTCGCTCCATGATTCTTATTTTTCTTTAAAATGATATTTATAATTCCTGCATTTCCTTCTGCGTCATATTTGGCAGAAGGATTGGTGATCAATTCAATTTTATCAATTTGATCGGAAGCTAAGCTTGTCAAATAAGTTGTCAATTGATCGCCTGCAAGTTGTGAAGGTTTTCCATCGATATAAATCAATACTCCACCTTTGCCCATCATGACAATGTTTTGATTATTATCTACCATAACGCCGGGAGACTTTCTCAATAGTTCTAATGTATTTGAACCGGCAGAATTGACACTTCCTTCCACATTGAATACAGTTTTGTCTGCCTTCATTTCAAGCATGGGTCTTTTTGCTTTGATGGTCACTTCTTCAATTTGTGTAGCTGAAGTAATTAGACTTAAGTTTCCGAGTTCTATATCAGCGTTGTCCTCTACAGTAAATTCCTTAGAATTAAAATCCTCATATCCCACGTAAGTGACACTCAGCCAATATTGGCCATCGTTTATTCCTACCATGTTAAATGATCCGTCATCATTGGTGTATTCAAGTTTCACCAATGAGCTATCTAGTTTGTTGTATAGTATGACGTTTGCAAATATTACCGCTTCATTGTTTTCGTCGTATACAACCCCCGTTATATTTGATGCCAATGCGGTAAATCCTATCATCAGGGTCAAAATGCTAATTAATATCTTTTTCATAATGCGATGCTTTAATTTTAATCTTGTGATTTCATTGCTATGACGATCGACGTTAAAGAGAAGTTAAATCGTTTGTCGAAGAAAATATGATGTTGGTCGTGTTGTGAGTGGGTGGTAGGATTTCAGAGGGTTGTTTCTTCAGATGAGTTGGCTGTGGATGCCAAGAAGGGCAAGGTTTGATGGTAAGCTCCTAGATTGTTGGGTTGCTATTCAAATCAAAGTGAGATACAGTGGGGTGGCTTTGGCAGAACGGCTTTAGCAATATGGGCTGCCAATGGCCATTAAAAAAGGCCACCTGAATAAATCCAGATGACCCTCTCCTATTACGAATTTCATCGTATAGCTCACATATTATAGAGCCTATTTCCTTCCTCCAGTAAGTTTATCCTGAAGTACTTGTAATTTTTCCCAGCTACCGGCAGCAGCTAATTTAGCTTGTTGAGCCCAAGTAGATGGATCATGCATTTGGAACTTAGGTCCTGCATCACCCATAATCTTCTTTAATGTAGCAATTTTTGCTGAAGAAAGCTTCTTAAAAGTGCTAATTCCGCCTTTGTTTAACAATTTTTGAATAGCCGGTCCAACACCTTCGATTTTTGTTAAATCGTCTTTTTGAACCTTTTTAGTTGTTTTTTTAGTAGTAGTAGTACCTCCTTTCACTTCTCTTCTTTCAACAATTCTTGAAGCACCTTTTGATCTGGTTGTTCCAACAACTTTCTTAGAAACTTCAACCTGCTTCATTTTCTTCATCATCTTGGCCAATGAAGCAAAATCAATTTGTTTTACTACTTCCACTTCTTTGACTACCTCTACAGGTACTTCTTTGATTACTTCTACAGTCTTTGGCTTAGCTGCCAATGACTTTTTGTAACCTGCAGCTTCTTTTGCCCATTTAGCTTTATCAGCTTTATGTGCTTTTTCAAGCTTGGCATACTTCGCCTGCAAGGCTTTCAATGCTGCCCCTGCTTTTTTACTTTCTGATGAAGCTTTAGATGCTGCTGCATTTGCTTTGGTTAATGCTGCTGTAGCCTTAGCCAAACCAGATTTATCGACAACTGTTTTTTCTACGGCAACTTCTTTAATAAGAGTAACTTCTTTGATTACTTCAACAGGAATTTCCTTTACTACTTTAATTTCTTTGATCACTGGTTTTTCGACAATGACCGGGACTTCTTTTACGACTTCTACTTCTTTTACAACTTCTTTGATTTTAACAACAGGAACTGGAACTTTCACCTCAACTCTTTTGATCTTCTCAACCGTGTTGGTAGTTCTTACAGGTTGCTTCTTTGTGATTTTCACAGTTTTTACCGGGTTTTTACCAGGTACAGCGACTGCAACTTGCTCTTTGGCAGTTACTGTTTTGATTGCTTGCTGTCTGAAAGCCGGGCTTTGCTTCAATACTACTTCATAAGCTGATTTTGCTTTTGCTGGAGAAATCCCAGCTTTCTTTGCAATTTGACTAATCAATGCTTCTTTGCTAATCATCTTTGAAGATGATTTTTTTGAAGTAGTTCTTTTTGAAGTTGCTTTTCTAGCTGTTGTTTTTCTTTTCGCTTTTGTCTTTTTAGGAGCAGCTTTTTTTGCTGTTGTTTTTCTCCTTGTAGATTTCGCCTTTGTTTTTTTGGCAGCCGTTTTTTTAGCCGCAGTTTTTGATTTAGCTCTAGTAGTTGCCATATCGAAAAAGTGTTTGTGTTTAAATGAATTATTGAATTATGCTTAAAATATTTAGTACTGATTAACGTCCTCCATTAAGTTCGTCTTGAAGTTTTTCTAATTTCTTCCATTCCCCGTCTGCAGCTAGTTGTGCTTGAGTTGGCCATGAAGTTGGATCATGCATCTGAAAGCGTGAACCTGCTTTTTCAAGAATCGCTTTGATTTTGTCAGCGCTTGTTTTTGCAAGTTGTCCAAAGCTCATGATTCCTTCAGCTTTTATCAGACCTGCAATTTTAGGACCAATGCCTTCAATTTTGGTGAGGTCATCTGTTTGCTGGGTAGAATTTTTCGTAATTGTTTTGACATTCAATTTCCATGATATCAATGATCCGGTATCTCGGGGCATTGTATCACTTACTTCAAGTTTCCAAATTCCTTTGGCTGGTTCACCTAGAAATTTGTCTAATTCCTTTGCATAATTCTTATCTAACATCTTCTTGTCGCCTTCCTCTTTGTTATGCAATGTAACTTTTGTACCTGATGGTGAAACCAGATCTAAGATGAGATCACCAATGTAGTCATGTTTCACTTTTACATGTGCTTTAATCGAGCTTATGTTTCCCCCTTGTTGACAATGTTGAGTGCTGGTCAATGTTTCTTCATCAGGGATGAATATTTCTGACCATTTAGGTACCTCAAGATTTAACCTGAGTGTCCAGTCTTTAAGATAACCTTCATCATCTTTGCCAGAGTCAATCACCTTGATGGTCCAATCGCCTTTTGCTTTGATACCATGGAAGATTTCCATTTTAGAGTCTCCAAATGTCTCGTGCAAATTTGTTCCAGGGCTTCGGCTTGGACTGTGAAGATTGACTGATTTGCCATTGGGTCCTATGAGTTCGATGCTAAGATCTCCATTGTAAGGATGTTGAACGTGGACTTCCACTTCAACATCCTTTACAATTAGATCTTTATCAACTGTGATTCTATCCAACAACCCATTTAGGTCATTATCTGGAATCGGCTTATCTATTTTTCTCTGCTTTGAAAATAACATGTATGAAAGAAGTTTCTATATCTCTAAATATGGAAGTAAATTACTTCACTCCTTCTAACTTATCCTGTAATTTTTTCAAAGCATCCCAGTCACCTTTGGCTGCAATACCTGCTTGTTTTGGCCAGCTACCTGGATCGTGCATTGTGAATCTTGAACCTCCTCCTTCGAGAATTTTCTTCAAGGCAGCTGGTTTCGCTTTTGCCAGTTGTGCAAAAGTGTGTATTCCTGCAGCATTGAATAATTTCTGGATGGCTGGACCGATTCCTTCAATTTTTTTCAAGTCATCTTTTTTGGGCTTGCTCGCAGTGGCCTT